>NZ_DAIK01000110.1:64779-78849 GCF_002496085.1 Methanosaeta sp. UBA458
CAGCCCCTCCCTCCCACCACCAGTCGCACATCGGGCAATTCTTGCTTCATGATCTTCAAGGCAGCAAAGAGGACCTCCAGCCCTTTGTACCGATGGAACTCATCCAGGACGCTGAGGAAAAAAATATCGCCTTTCGGGGGAGCCTCCTTGGGCCTGAAGGCATCAACATCTATGCCCAGAGGTATAAAGAAGACCTTGCCGGCATATTCCTTTAGATATGGCGATACATACCGGTTTCGGGTCACAATGATGCCGCCGGCGGACTTCAAGAGCAGCTTCAGAGCGGTTTTATTGTAGATCCAGGCGATCTGCCCTGCCCATCCTTCACCCACTATGTCATTATGATATGTCAGGACAAGAGGCCTTTTCTTTAACCGTGAGATCAGGCCGCTCCAGTCAGCGCTCCAGGGAGTGGGAAGATGAGTGTGAAGGATATCGAAATCCTCCCTATACAAGGCCAATGGCAAATACGGGTTGATGCTGGTATTGGCTATTTTCCCCCTGCTTTTCAGTGTTTTTGTGTGAATACGCTGATCAATATCGTTTTCCCCCGGCCCGTCCGCGCATATCACCCCCACATCATGCCCCATCCCGACGAGCTCTCTGGAGAGGTTGCGAACATAGCTCTCCACTCCACCGGTGGCAAATATCCTCGCCGGGGTCTGTAGTATTTTCATGTTAGATCATTTTTATTGCCTTGCGCACTTTCATTGTCAGATAGACGGAATGAGTCTTATCCAGCCTCGAGAGAACTGAGGCCAACGGACCGGGAAAGGGATAATACCCCACTCCAATCAGTTGCTCCACATCAAATCCGTGGTACCTGAACAGCTCTCGCAGAGATTCTGGGGTGAAGATCCTCAAATGAACCTCACCCCTGCTCGCATGAAGCATTCCGCATTTGGGGTCCAGAGAGTTGCCCACAATCACCTCATTGCTCACATGGGCAGTGAACGGCTGCTTGCCAAAAACTAAGGATAATATGTTATGCAGACCGGCGAGATTGGGTGTAGATATGACAGCATAACCACCGGGCTTGAGAATTCTGTGAACCTCTTTGATGAACCGATCTGTCTCGGACAGGTGCTCAAGCACCTGATTGGCATGAACGACATCAAAGCTCTCTGCTGCCAGGGGCAGGATTTCGTTCAGATCCGCCTGGCAGACTCTGATTCCTCGGCTCCTGGCCCGCTGCGCAGCCTCCTTTAAAAACTCGACTCCGAAGATGTTCAACGTTTTCGCCTTCTGGGCAATCCTCAGGGCAAACTCGCCATCAGAGCACCCCAAATCCATTATCTTCGCCCTCTCGTTCACCTCGATCAGGTCCAGTACAGTCTTGCGGTTCTCCAGATCGACGTTATGGTATAAAGATAACAGATTCATGGCGGCAGAAAATTCATGATTCGCGATTATTATCTGACCTCAGTAGAACCGGATCAGCTCTCCGATTCCCTCTTTCAGGCCGAACCTCGACCGGAATCCAATCGTACTTTCCGCTTTGGCGGTATCAGCCAGGGTTTGCAGGACATAGTTTTTTATGGGATTTTCGGTGTACTGAGCTTCCAGGGACAGATCCATCATCCGGTTCAAGAGCTCTATCACCTCATTGAAGCTCCAGGCCTCGCCCGTTCCCACATTCAGTATCCCATGGTAGTCCGAATCCATGGCCAGCCGCATTGCCCGCACTACATCCAGAACATAGGTGAAATCCCTGGTCTGAGTGCCATCTCCGTATACAAGCGGCCTTTTGCCCGCTTTCATATCCCAGAGGAACTGAGTGACCATGTTCGCATACTGCTTTTTTGCCTCCTCCCGGGGACCGTAAACGGAAAAGAACCTCAAGCCCACCGAGGCTATGCCGTAAAGCCTCTGATAAAGCTCTGCCATGCGCTCCATGGCCAGCCGGGCCTCGGTGTAGTAGTCGGCCACCCCAATGGCCATATCCTCGCGGTGGGGAGGAAGAATACCATTGTAAAGAGAGGAGGATGAGGCATAGACCACCCTCGATCCTGACCTCCGGGCCAGCTCATAGATCGAGATAAAGCCGTTAATGGCCTCCCCCACCAGGTATGGATTCCTCTTGTACATGGGCGAGGATGAGGGTATTCCCAGATGGTAGATCTTCTGGGGATGAATATCCAGGGTGGACAGATCGTTGCAGCTCTTCTGGATCAGCTCCAGGCGGCCCTCCAAACCCGCCAGGTTCTCAGCGCTTCCGGTGTGCATATTATCCAGTACAAGCACATCCTCTCCTGCCCGCAAGAGATCCTCCACCAGATTCGAGCCGATAAAACCCGCGCCGCCCGTTACCAGTGTGCTCATGATTATCAATCACCTTTCGAGTCCCTTAGGACATCCGACCGCCCAATGTCCCGCAGAACCTCAATCGCTCCGTCCACTCGACTTCGCATTCCGGCCAGATTCTTCTCCTCCTCTGCGATCAGTCTCATCCTCTCTTCAATCATCCTTGCAGTCTCCTCCGGAGCAGGGCCGCCGGCGTTCGCTCGCAGAGCCACATTGCTCACCGGGTCCAACGCCCTCAATAGATGGTCATTGGAGAAGCCCCGTTCGCTGGCAGGAGACCCCCAGATCTCCAGACTGATCTCATCTAAGGTCCTCATTGTGGGCTCACCCTTTCCGGCCGCGATCCGGCCCACGATACTATGTGCGGTGCGAAATGGCATTCCTGTGATCCTCACCAGTGAGTCGGCCAGCTCGGTAGCGGTGGAAAAACCCAAGACTGAACTCTCTTTCAGACGCTCAAGGTTGAACCGCAATGAGGACAGGCATCCATCCAGGATTCTAACTGTGCTCTGCGTCCAGTCCAGGCTTCGCCACAGATGGGGGGTCACCTCCTGAAGGTCCCGGTTATAGCTCATTGGCAGAGCCTTGCAGATGGATAAAGCGGCCACTAGAGATCCTATCACCGAGCCGGTCTTGGCGCGGGCCAGCTCCGCCGTATCCGGATTTTTCTTCTGGGGCATGATGGAGCTGGTGGTAGCATAGAGATTGTCCAATTCCAGATAGCCGAACTCGGATGAGGACCAGAGGATCAACTCCTCTGCCAGGCGGCTGCAATTGACCATGGCAATGGAGAGTGCAGCCAGGACCTCCAGGACGAAATCCCGGCTGGAGACAGCATCCATGCTGTTCTCCACCAGGCCGTCAAATCCCAGGAGATCAGCAGTCCGGGCACGATCGATATCAAATCCCGTGGAGGCGAAGGCAGCTGCGCCCAGGGGGCTCTTATTGACCCTCCTATAGGCATCCTTTAGCCTACCCAGATCCCTAAGGGCAGCATCGGCATGGGCCAGTAGATGATGGGCCAGGGTGGTGGGCTGAGCATGCTGGGTGTGAGTGAACCCAGGGATGACGGATTCCCTGTGATTCGCCGCCAGGCGGACGAGCGTCTTGATGAAAGAGAGCTCCCCGTCCATCAGATCGAGCAGATCATCCCTCAGTGCGATGCGAATGCATGTCGCCACCTCATCGTTACGAGACCGGCCGGTATGCATTCGCCCCCCTTCAGGACCCACCAGAGCAATGACTGCCGCCTCAATGGCCTCATGAACATCCTCTCCAGCCCCAAGGGCAGATCCCTCTTCGATCTCATCCAGAGCAGCAATGATCTTCGATGCGACCTCTTCGGATATCAGGCCCCTCTCTTTCAGCATCATCAGGTGGGCCCTGTCCACCAGCAGATCGGCCAGGAATATCCTCTGATCAGCCTTACGGCTGGACAGATAATCGAGAATGTCCTCGCTGATCTCCCCCAAACGCTGATCCCGGAACATATCAGGTGGTATAGTTGGCGTTCACATTCACATACTCATGGGTCAAGTCGCAGCCAAAGCTGCGCGCGCTTGCCATTCCCAGGCCCAGGTCGATGTTTATTATGATCTCCTCCCCGGACATGATCTCTCGGGCCTTGTCCAGAACCTCCTCTGCGATCCGGCCCTTCCAGACGAGATCGACCTTCAGCCCCGAGCCTTCCAGCCCCAAGGTGACCAGGTCCGGATTCATCTCCGCCCCGGAGTAGCCCACAGCGCAGATGATCCTTCCCCAGTTGGGATCCGCCCCATAGACTGCAGTCTTAACCAGACTGCTCTTTGCCACCGCTTTGGCCGCCAGCCGGGCATCAGCCTCATTGCGGGCCCCGGTAACCAGGGTCTCGAAGAATTTGCTCGCCCCCTCCCCGTCCCTGGCCATCTGGCGGGCGAGATCCACGCAGACGTACCGCAAAGCCTGCTGGAAGTCCTCTATCCTGCCCTGCGCCCGACCGGTCGCGGTGAGGAGGACTATATCATTGGTGCTTGTATCTCCATCCACGGTGAGCATATTGAAGCTATCCCGGACGGCATCAGCCAGGCAGCTCTTGAGCACTTCCGGGGAGAAGTCGGCATCGGTAAATAGAAAGCAGAGCATAGTAGCCATATTAGGCTCGATCATGCCCGCACCCTTGACGATCCCTGCCACCCGGAGTCCCTGGTGCTCTACAGCCACCTCCTTCTCCCTGGTGTCGGTGGTCATGATCGCCCTCTCCGCCTCCAGTCCAGCCTCCCCGTCAGACCTCAAGCGCCCTCTTGCCTCCTCGAAGAGGCGGCCGATGATATCCATATCCATATAACGGCCTATGACCCCAGTCGAGGCCACGGCGATCCGCTCCTCATCGCTCTTCAGAAATCCGGCCAATAGAGAGGCCATCATCCTCGCATCTTCGACCCCCTGCGGCCCGGTGTAGGCGTTCGCGCAGCCACTATTAGCGATTATGCCATCCAGATGGCCTTTGGCCAGATGCTCTGCGGTGACAGCCAGCGGAGCAGCCTTTACCCGGTTGGTGGTGAACATGCCGGCTGCTGTTCCAGAAGCAGCAATTAGAGCCAGGCCGTACTTGCCCGCCCGCACTCCGCAGGCGCGCACCCCGTCAATGGCGCATATCCCGCCCTTAATCCTCTGCATGGGCCATCCCCAGACCGGATATGATATCGCCACGGGTCACTATCCCTACCAACCGACCGTCCTCGACCACCGGAAGGCGGTTGATCCGGTGGCGGGTCATAATGCTTGCTGCCTCCTCTATGGAGTCGTCCGGCCCGATCTCATGCAGGTTCCGGCTCATCACATCAGCAACCTCCTTTTCGGGGATCTCTTTCAAACTGGACCGCATCCGCTCCCATTTCACCAGGTCCCGAAAGGGGACCTCGAATATCTCGAAGGGGCTGGGGAGCCACAGACTCCCCTCAGACTCGTCCTCCACCGATAAGAGACGGAGAAGGTCCGACTCTGATACAATTCCCACCAGCCTCTCACCATCTAAAACCGGCATCCCGCTGATCTTGTTTTCCCTGAGGAGCCTGGCTGCCTCGCTCACGTTCGCCGATGCCTGCACCGAAACCGGCATGACGTTCATCACATCTCTGACCTTCATTTGTATCCACCACGTCTCCGTTTGCCTCTTTTAAGGCGCCATTCCCGGGAACCACAACCCAGTCCTCTGATCCAGTCCCGCCATGAGATTCATGTTCTGGATGGCCTGGCCGGATGCGCCCTTCACCAGGTTGTCTATGGCGGATACTACCACGATTCTGTCGCTGCCCTTCTCCGGCTCGAAGCTTATATCGCAGAAGTTGGATCCCCGGACAGCGCCAAGGCGGGGAACGACATCTGCCATGCGGACGAAGGGGGCATCTTTATAGAAATCCCGGTATATCCGGGCCACAGCCTCACGATCCTGCAGGGTGGTCTCTGCCCCCTCTTTGGCAAATACGTGAGCAGTGGTCAGAATACCGCGGACTGAGGGAATGACATGGGGGGTGAAGTTCACCTTGATCCCAGGCGAGAGAAGCCCAAGCTCCTGCTTT
Source organism: Methanosaeta sp. UBA458 (assembly GCF_002496085.1). Lineage (NCBI taxonomy): Archaea > Methanobacteriati > Methanobacteriota > Methanomicrobia > Methanotrichales > Methanotrichaceae > Methanothrix > Methanosaeta sp. UBA458. The sequence continues at coordinate 70,641 of NZ_DAIK01000110.1, forward strand.
ATCTCTGGGACATGCCTGTGGGTAGTGATCTTATAGGGAATAACATTCTGGGACATATTGGGATAGTGGCTGGTCTCCGTAGGCTCAATGCCTGCGCCAGAGATCCCCGATTTGGAGTCATAGACCACCCGATCCACCAGCCCAGCATGGGCGAGAGGTGCCAAGGCCAGGATGGCTCCCGTAGGATAGCAACCAGGGTTACCGATAAGCTTTGCCTCTGCCACCTCAGAATGAAGCTCCGGCAGGCCAAAGATAGCATCCCTTGGAGCGCGGTGTTTCATGCCATAGGTCTTCTCGAACACATCCACTGGCAGGCGGTAATCGGAGGATAGATCGATCACCCTCGTCCCGGCATCCAGGAGATCGGGCACCCAATCCATTGCCGTCCCATGGGGAACCCCAGTGAAGATTATATCGCAGCGCTCAGCCGCCTCTTTCGCGTTGAGCGCCTCGAAATTCAAAGCGTAAATGCTCTTAAGATGAGGATGAACCAGGCTCACAGGCTTTCCCGAGAGCTTGCGGGAGGTGACAAGTCTCACATCGACCTCGGGATGGTTTGCAAGGAGACGCAAGAGCTCCCCACCGGTGTAGCCCGATCCACCGATAATTCCTACATCTATCATGAAGGTTCCCAGAGAGCTACTGATATAAATTCGCCGCGCCTATTGGGGACAGCAGGATTCACATAGATGGAAAAGCTCCTTTGCGATGCCTTCAATCCTCTCCTTCTGCTCGAGGCTCACGAGCCAGCGCTGCGGTATCCATCTGGTTCCATAAGCTGCGCCAAATAGGTTTCCAGCGATGGAGGCGATAGAATCGGTGTCACCTCCGCCGCTGGCTGCAGCAATCAGCCCCTCCTCCGGCCGGAATCGCAAAAAGCAGTAAAAAGCAGATACCACCGTCTCTTTAGACAGAGGAGAATTTCTGATCCGGCCCCTGGCCTCCTCCGGCGGAAGATCGAGAAGGGATTGGACCCAAATGAGCCGCTCTGCCAGTTCCCGATCCACCCGGCCAGCCTGGCGGGCGGCACTCTCAAGGATTGTCTCCTTGGGGAGGTCAATAAGACAGAGGGCGACGCCCACTGCTACAGCGACCGCTCCTGCCCGAGAGGCGGGTGCGGAATGGGTGGGCAGGCTCTGCAGATCGGCATAGCTTCTTACCAGGTCCAGGTCGGAATGATATAATAGACCGATGGGAGCCGCGCGCATGGCTGATCCGCATGTGGGGATGCTGATGCCCGACTCCTGCCAGGGGGTGCCAGCGATCATGCTCATTATTGCAGAACGGGTGGCAAATCCCACTCCGCTCCAGAGCCGCTCATTCAGGCACCAGCTAGATCCCCAACTGGCGAGCTTGCTGGAAAAACCGTCTGCTGAGAAGCCGGAGTGCTCAATGAGCGACTCGGCGAGGAGCAGAGTCTCTTCTGTATCATCGGTGAACTGGCCGGCCCGGAGGCCAGCATGAAAATGCCCCTCCGGAGGGGGCATCATATCCACCATCCGACCGAAAATGGATTGGATCTCTCCTGCTGTATACCCTTCTGTAGGCATCCCCAGTGCGTCCCCTGCTGCACCCCCCAACAGACAGCCTCGAAAGCGATCCAGCTTATCCATATCCAGCAGAGCCATTATGCGGCCAGCATTCGGACTAGAGCGGTTGCATCGACCCTGCCATATCCACCCTGCTCCGCCGACTGCTCATCAAAGCGGTCTAAGCCGTCCGGCTCGATGCCCCGTCCCATGATGACAAAAGGAACCGGATCCCGGCTATGGGTCCTGATGGATATGGGGGTGGCATGATCTGGCAGGAGGAGAATGCGCCAGTCCTCTCCGCTCTTTTCCAGCCCCTCGATCACCGGTCCCACCACCATCTGGTCCAGAAGCTCAATAGCCCGGATCTTCCCCTCCAGGTCGCCCTCGTGGCTGGCCTCGTCCGGGGCCTCGACATGCAGATAGGCGAAGTCGTGACGGGAGAGAGCCTCAAGAGCTCCCTTCACCTTGCCGGAGTAGTTGGTGTCAATCGTTCCCGTGGCTCCGGGAACCTCTATCACCTCCAATCCGGCATAAACGGCGATGCCCCGGAGGAGATCCACGGCAGAGATCATGGCCCCGGTCAGGCCGTATAGGCTCAGGAAGGAGGGCATCGATGGTCCTGGACCCTGGCCCCACAGCCAGATGGCATTGGCTGGCCTCTTATTCTCTTGGATCCTTTTCCGGTTCACCGGATGGCCGGACAGCACCGATTTTGCCGACTCCATAAGCTCTAAAAGCACCTCTGCGTCCTCTCCCTGGGGCAGATAGTCAGCCACCGGCTGGTCGCTGATGTCATGAGGCGGGGTGCAGACTGCTCCCGCCCCCTTTTGCAGGACCAGGAGATGTCGGTAGCTAACACCGGCATACAATCTCTCATTCGGCATCAGGGGCTTTATTGCCTCGATCAGCTCACTGGCCTCTCCGGTGCTGATGTGCCCGGCACTGTAATCTCTCATTATGCCATCTTCTATGGTGACCAGGTTGCAGCGAAAAGCGATATCACTCTCACCTAGATGCACTCCCATGGAGGCCGCCTCCAGAGGAGCGCGGCCGGTATAATACCTGCGAGGATCGTAACCGACCACTGAGAGGTTGGCTACGTCGCTGCCCGGTGGAAATCCATCCGGGACTGTCAATGCCAGTCCGCTTCTCCCCAGCCGTGCCAGTAGGTCCATATTGGGCTTTTTTGCCACCTTTAGGGGAGTTTTTCCCTGCAGCTCCCCCAGGGGGAGATCGGCCATACCGTCCCCTAAAATCACCATCAGCTTCATTCGCGCCATCCCTATGAAAAAATAGTATTAAAATCCATTCATCGCTTCTGCTTTTTGGCCAGTTCTCGCGCTTCGCGCTCGCTTATCTCTGCCAGATGCTTGTTTAAAACCTTGGCCAGCTGGTTGAGCTTGACCCGATTGCAGGTCGCCCCCCTGGTGATGCCGGTGACAAGATCCACCACCTCCCCAAGGGTCTGCGTCTTCTGGCGGGAGGGCTTGACCAACCTGGTCTTCACCCCCTCTTTAGCGAAGTCCTCCAGGTCCATGGGACACTGGGCCACCACCACCGCGGGAATGTCCACCTGAGAGAGGATCTCCTTCGCCTTAAAGATCACATGGGATCGCACGTTTCCCAGATGGAAGACGGCGATCTTATGGCGCGCTATCTGCTCTACCTCTTTCTCGGAAAGGCCGAAGGTCGGGCCGTAACCTCGCGACCCCTGAGGAAAGCTCTCCGGAACCCCGGTCCCTGCCTCTAAAACCAGAACGCTGGTCTGGATCCCCTCCCTGCGCAGGCCATATGTCATCTCGCAGACGGGCTTGGTAATATGTCGCCGCCCCGGTGACATGGCTATAGCGATTACATCCGGTTTTGTCGCCTCAGAGAGTGTGCCCCTCTGGGCCAGTCCGCCCCCCTTGGCCAGGCCCATGCTCTCCCGGCAATCGACTACTTGAGTTGTCCTGCCAATCATACCTCCATCTCTACAGGGATGGAATATAGATCTGACGAACTGCCTCCAGAGGGAGTTTTTTAAACCGGCGACCCCAGGAATAACCATGCTCCACTTTGTTGGTCTCGGGCTTTATGATGAAAGAGATATATCTCTCAAAGGCCTGGAGGCGGTCCGCGCCGCAGACTGCATCTACGCCGAGTTCTATACCTCCCGGCTGATGGGAACCACATTGGAGAAGATGGAAGCGCTCTATGGGCGAAAGATCCATCCCCTCTCGCGACAGGAGGTAGAGGTGGACCCATCCTGGCTGGAGGAAGGCCGAAATAAGGATATAGTCTTTCTCTCCGGGGGCGACGCCATGGTCTCCACCACCCACCTGGACCTGAGGCTCAGAGCGATCAAGATGGGAATTGAGACTCGCGTGATTCATTCCAGCTCCATTGTCACAGCCGTGTCCGGCCTGTGCGGACTGCAAAACTACCGTTTCGGCCGATCAACCACCATTCCCTTCCCCTACGTCTCCCGTGGCCGCAGGATCATTCCTCAGACACCATACCAGGTGTTGAGGGAGAACCAGAAGCGCAATCTCCATACCATGCTATTCCTCGACATCCAGATGGAGCCGGTTGAGAGGTACATGACGGCGAATGAGGGGACAGCTCTGCTCATGGAGATGGAGGCCAATGCAGGAGAAAGCGGTCTTATGGAGGCGATTGCTGTGGGCATCGCCAGGGCAGGAGCCCCTGACGCCTCAGTGAAGGCTGACCTCCTCCCCCGTCTGCAGGGCTATAGCCTGGGCGGTCCGTTACATATCCTGATCATCCCTGCAAGACTGCACTTCATGGAGGCAGAGGCTCTGCGGATTCTGGCGGATGCACCCGCAGATGCCGTCCAGTGCTAAGGGGATGTGGATACGAAGCGATGAGCCCATTAATCGGGATCTTATCTGCTGCTATGAAAAGCTATTAATAAGCCTGGAGTATTCTTTGGGCCATGCTGCAAGAAGGCGCCTTGCCAGCTTGCGCCCAAGATCGATTTCCATAGAGAGGATTTATGCCCAAGGTCACAGTGGAGATACCCCAGCACATCTTCGATGATGTTCAGGCCCATGTAGGAGAGAGAAAGAAGTTCGTGAGCTTCTCAGATGCAGTTAGATCTGCTCTGCGAAAGATGCTCGATCAACTGGATGAGATAGACAGAAGGCGGGGGCGCGCTCAGGAATGAAGCTAGGCCTGACCACAGAGTTCGATGCCGCCCACAGCCTTCCCGGCTATCAGGGCAAATGCGCCTGCATGCACGGGCATACCTACCAGGTGGAGATGGTGGTGGAAGGGGAGGTAGGAGAAGACGGCTTTGTCATCGACTTCTATCAGCTCAAGAAGATAATTGGGGCCACCTTGCAGGAGCTGGATCATAGCTGCCTGAATGATACTCTTCCTAATCCCACCGCTGAGAGCATCGCTTTGTGGATTGCAGAGCGGCTGAAAAAAGAGATGGAGACCACATCGATCAAGCTCTATTCCCTGAAGCTCTGGGAGGGAAAGAACAAATGGGTATTGATAGATTGATTCTTGATAGAAATCGCCATCAATCGGAAGTAAGCTCCCAGTTGCTGACTGCATCTGGATTATCCTTTACCTCCTTCAACCTCAGACGGGACTGCTCCTCATAGTACTTCTTATATTTCTCTTCTTTATCAGTGCTATTCCATTCTGCAATCTTCCTGTCCAGGGCCTCGAACATGTACTTCTCGACCGCTTTAACAGTCTCCAGGTCCCCCCTGAGCACCAGTATCTCTCTGTCCATCACCTCGCCGGTCATATCCATCTTACCCGGCCGCAATACAGGCTCGACATCGAACTTCTCCACCAGCTCGCGTATAACGGTAATCGGCATGCTCAAGGGTATAGCCAGATCGTAAAGGCCTTCGAGATCTCCCCTATTCTCCCTGTCCTCTCTAATCTCTTTAGCATCATCATTTTCAATATTGGTAGAGTCCATAAGCACCAGTACTTAATCAATCTGCATCGATTTAAGGCTGTCGAAGAGCTGAAGATCTGCCCCCACCCGCCATCGCTAAGCAGACGCCGCCTCTGCGAATCTTATCGATCCGCAACCCCTTGAAGGCAGTCAAATCCAGCCTAGGTTCGCCGGACAGCATTTATCCGGGCTCCCTTCAAGCGATCGGGAGCTCTGGCAGGGAAACAGTTATTAATGGGTCCATCAATGCAGAGTGCGGACCGGGCCCGTAGCTTAGCCAGGTTGAGCGCACGGCTGATAACCGTGAGGTCACGCGTTCAAATCGCGTCGGGCCCATAATTTTTTTTGCATATCTCTGCTTTTGGCTACCGGTGATTCAAAACGTTTATGAGGATAGAATGGTCTTGTGGGCTCTGATGTCTAAGAGATCCGTAGGAAAGGGTGATGATGGCAAAAAAACCGCCGCTGGCGTTCAGGAGGCCAAGCCGCAGGATTTGCCGCCTACCCCTTTGGAAAAGAAGGCAAAATCAAAAAGCGCAGCGTGCTTGTGGCAGAACAACGATATCCTGATTTACGCAGGATTAATTGTTGCTGCAGCAGTCTCGCTCTTTTTGCGCACCTATTACAATTGGAAATTGGTATTCACAGATAACGGCGTCGTCTTCAGCAGCGAAACTGATGCATGGTACCACATGATGCTGGCCAGAGGAGTGGTGATCAACCATCAGAGGCTGTGGTTCGATCCCATGACCAACTTCCCCAATGGAACGACATTGCATTTCGGCCCATTTCACAGCTGGGCAATCGCCCTGGTCTCTGAAATACTGGGACTGGGCAACCCCAGCATGCATCTGGTGGATACGGTTGGAGCCATCATGCCTGCTGTTCTGGGAGCGCTTCTGGTCTTCCCCATCTACTTCATTGGAAGGGAATTGGCAGGCAAGAACTGTGGACTGATATCGGCATTAATCATCGCCGTCATTCCCGGCCAGGTATTCAGCCGCACCACATTGGGATTCACTGATCACCATGCGGCCGAGATCCTGCTCAGCACCATAGCCATGATGTTCCTGCTCATGGCACTCCGCTCCGGAAGACGCATGACCTTCGATTCCCTCAAAGATGACTGGTCCAAGTTCAAGAGCCCACTCATCTTCTCCGCCCTGTCAGGGCTTTTCTTGGGGCTGTACATCGATGCCTGGTCGTCTGGATTCCTGTTTGTAGGCGTGATACTCTTCTTCGTCTTCTGGCAGAGCATCTTCGATCATATGAAGGGGAAGAGCATCGATTACCTGGGCATCATCGCAGCCATCGCCTTCATAGTGGCGATCATTCCCATTCTTCCCTTCGTCAAGCCCTACTACGGATTCAACCATTATTACTACAGTCTCTTCCAGCCGACCAGCCTTCTCATAGGCGCGGCAGCGGCGTTGGTCTTCGCCCTTCTGTCCCGATATCTCAACCAGAAAGGCCTCAAGAGGTACTATTATCCTGGATCGATCGCTGCTGCGACGCTGATCGGCACAGGCATACTCTATATCGCCATCCCCCAGTTCACCCGTCCCCTGCTGGCGGGACTGTCCATCTTCCAGCAGAAGACAGGAGGAGCTGCCACCATCGGCGAGGCATCGCCATTATTCGCCAATGTCAACAATGTTCTAACCTGGTTCCCAGGCATCGGCTGGATAGAAGGCATCTTCTCCTTCCATACCAATAGCATGATCGCCCTTTTCCTGTCGACATTCACCTTCGCCCTGGTGGCTCTTCTCCTGCTTGCTTTCAGGAATATCTGGAGGCAGAGGCCTGTGGATATAGCGGTATTATCATGGTCCCTGATCATGCTGGTCATGGTCCTCGCCCAGAACAGGTTTGCCTATTACTATGGGGTAAATGTGGCGGTGCTAACGGCATTTCTGGTGGTATATATCCTCCAAAAGCTGGGCATCGAGGATATGGACCTGGATATTGATAACCTGAAGGATCCCTCCAGGCTTGTAAGGTCAAACCTCAAGACAATTGGCGCTGCGATATTCATCTTCGCTTTGATCATACTGCCCAGTATGAGCTGGAGCACAGTCTACGCTCGAGGCGCAAGCGGCCCGGAATCTGACTGGCTGACCTCCACCGCCTGGCTAAGGGACAATACCCCCAGCCCGGGAATGGAACTCTATGAGAAGTACCAATACCCTGCCAGCGGCAAGTACGAATATCCTGATTCTGCTTACGGCATCATGTCCTGGTGGGATTACGGCCACCTGATAGAGGTCGTTGGCCATAGAATTCCCAATGCCAATCCCTTCCAGCAGGGAATAGGCAGCGTCACCCAGAACAGGCCGGGATCTTCTCCCTTCTTCCTGGCGGAGAACGAGAGCCAGGCGGAGAAGGTGCTGGCTGAGCTGGACCAGAACAGGTCCCGCTACATGAACACCAAGTATGTGATGGTCGACCAGCAGATGGCCACCGGAAAGTTCCATGCCATGGCCGCATGGAGCGGCATATCTAATTCGAATTATCTCGGCGGATTTTTGCAGGAACAAGGTGGAGAATATGGCCAGTTCCAGATCTGGCGAGAGCCCTACTTTAAATCCATGACTGCGCGAATGTTCTTCTTCGATGGATCGGAGATAGCAGGAGATCAGGGGATAGGACTGTCCTATAAGGGAGTGGAGATAGAAGAGGGAGTGATAGTTCCCGTCCTCACCGAAGCGCCTAAGATAAGCAGCAACTTCACCGAACTGGAGGAGTTCGTCCG
>NZ_DAIK01000103.1:0-3906 GCF_002496085.1 Methanosaeta sp. UBA458
ACAGGGCGGCTACGAAATTACAGCATTTTCGGGACACTACCTCCATCACGGGAGGAGTGATAAATGAAAATCAAATCTTTTTTGCCGATGTTCATAGCATCGGTAATGATATTATCGATCATGCCTGGATTCGCATCTGATACGTTGGGCATCTTCGGAAACGCGAATCTAGATGATACCATCGATGAGAAGGATATAGCTTATGTGAATGGGGTATTCAATGGAACAAATGCTCCCACAAACTTTAGCGATGCCAACTACGACGGAAAAGTCGATAGTCTTGATGTAGTTCAGATAGAGATGATCATAAGCGGCGAGGAGAATGAACTCACGTTCATCGACTCTGCTAATAGAACTGTGACGTTGAGGATGCCGCTCAAAAGCCTGGTTGCGGAGAGTCCGATCCTTGAGCCGATGCGTTCACTGGCTTTGGAGTCAGAGGAAGTGGTGGGAATTACACAGTCCACCAAAGAAAACAGCATCTACTTCCCAGAGTTAAACGAACGTCCAAGCATCGGATCGGTCTCATCCCCGGATTATGAGGCGATATTGAAGCTGCATCCGGACACCGTCTGGATACACGCCAGCATGACCTCGTCAAGCTACGAGCAATTCCAGAACAAGCTAAATGAGACAGATCCGACCATCACCGTTTTGAGAATCGATGGCTACAAACCATCCAATCATGCAGATGAAATACGAAAGATGGGCTATATACTTGGAAAACGAGAAGAAGCCAACGAATTCCTCGATTTCTACGAAGGCGTATTGAACACGGTAGAGGAGAAAGCCGAAAACCTTTCAGAAAAAGATAAGCCAACGGTGTACTTCGAGTATGGCCCGTATAAAACATGCGGGGAAGGCTCAGGATATCACGAAAAAATCGTGCTTGCCGGCGGAAATAACATATTTAGCGATCTAACGGATTATCCAACTGTAGATGCCGAAGAGGTTGTGAAGCGCAATCCAGATATCATAATCCTGCTGGATAACGGAAAGAGCGGATACGAATCTGATAACGCGACAGACCTGGCCAGCTTGAGGGATGAAGTCATGAACCGTCCGGAGCTTGCTGATGTAACAGCAGTCAAAGAAGGACAGGTTTATGCGATCAGCAATGACATCTACGGCGGCTCACAGCATTTTCTTGGAATTGCGTTCTTAGCAAAGTGGTTCCACCCCTCCCTCTTTGAGGGCTTAGATCCAAAGGTGATCCACCAGGAGTATTTGACCAGATTTCAGGGATTGGATTATGACCTTGATGAGCACGGAGCATTTATTTATCCACCATTGGAGGAAAATTGAATGAAAAAATCGACTTTTATTTGGCCACTTATTCTGACAGCTTTATTGATGCTAGCGATTATACCTGGATCTGCGTCAGATTACACGCTGGAGATCTACGGAAACGCTAACATGGACAACACAATAGATGAAAAAGACGTAGCATATGCAGAGGGAATAATCGCGGGAACAAATCAAGAGACAAAGCTGGCAGATGCCAACTATGACGGCAAGATCGACAAGGATGACATCTCTCAGATAAAATCAATTATTAGTGGAGAGGACGAAGAGATTACGATAATAGACGATGCTAATAGAACAGTGACGATAAATAAGCCCGTCCAAAGCATCGTTACTCTCAGCACTCACCACACAGAGGGTGTCGTTGTAGTAGGAGCAATCGATCGAATTGTTGGTGTTAGTCCTTATGAAAAGACATACGGCTACTATTTCCCAGAGCTAGCCGACGAAACGGTAGTTGGATTATATACGAGTCCGGACTATGAGAAGATAATCGAGCTTCATCCCGATATTGTCATTACAATGGGGAGAAAGGTTGGCGCCGATGAAGAGAAGCTCAAATCCACTGGCATCACTCTAGTCGGGCTGGATATTACAAGCCCATACTTTGTGAAATCGGATGTCCTTAAACTGGGATATATTCTGGGCCAGAAGGATAGGGCTAATGAATACATAGAATGGCGAGAGAAATATGAGGATAAGATAAAAGACCACATAGCCAATCTAAGCGTGGAAGAGAAGCCTAAAGTGTTCATAGAATGGGGTACGACTAAGAAAATGACTTTTGGCGAAGGCTCAGTCGGTGATGACCTTTGCATTATATCCGGAGGAGAGAACATAGCCCATGACTTGTCTAACCCCTGGCCAGAGGTGGATCCGGAGTGGGTAATAGAACAGGACCCCGATATCATACTGTCTTCTGTTTCTCTGGACGATCAATGGGGATGGAATAGCACAAATGAACCTCAAGATATAACTAATGAAATCATCAATCGTCCTGGAATGAGCGATATTTCTGCAGTGAAAAATGGCAGGGTTTATGCAGTTAACCATAACATTGCCTGGGGAGCAGACAGCATGTTCGGTCAAGCTTGCTGGGCCAAGTGCTTTTATCCTGACTTGGATATAGATCCCAGCGAGATTTACAGAGAGTATCTCGAACGCTATATGGGCATAGCGTATCCGGAAAATATAGTCTTCGTGTATCCGAAGCCCGATAGCTGATACTGCGGCAATGGTCCTTCTCTCCTTGCTCGAATTGGAGAGTGTGATTTCCCAGAGGACTTGCCATTCCTTTTTATGATAATCAGATGTTGCTTGACATGGGGGTACTACCTATTACGTATTATGTGTTTATCACTTCTAGCACCACTACGGTCATCGGTGGCGTGCCATGATTGCTGTAAAATTTCAGTGGCCCGTATCCTGATTCTACTCACTCCACCAAAGATAATAACAATTCCGTGATGGGATTCGACGGCAAATCCAGATAAGATATTAGCTTTAGATTCATGACAATGTATTATAATGAACTATCAGGAAGATATTTATCCTAGCAGCAAGCATTCTGGCCTGAGGATTGGGCATGCTTGTCAAAAAAGTCGGTTATCACCGGCATTTGTTAGCGCTTTGTGCCATTGGGTTAACAGCATTTTTTATCATTTTGGCGAATTCTGTTCAGGCATCCGATTCAGCTAATGGCTCCTCAAGCCAGGTGTTGATAACCAAGGAGGATGCCGCACAGATGATGATTGCCACAGTTGCTGCGGATATCAACGACAGTAGTTTTCGCGTGCATCAGTACCCAGCCTTGATTGATGCTGGATCGAAGGTAAGACAAGCGGTCGCTGATGAGCGCCGGGCGCCTGAATATTTGGCCTGTGAACGCCAAAGCTGGCTGTTCTTCATTGATCTTTCCCCTGGTGCTCATTTTGCCCATCCGGCGATAATTGCGCTGCTGGATGCTGTCAGTGGAGAGATCAAGAGCATGGATGCAGAATGGTGGCCGGTCATTGAGGTGCCGGTCTTTGACAGCACTGCCAAAAGGCAAGACCCTAGCATGATAGTGTTTGAAAGATAACCTATTGTATTGTTATATTACCGCAGGAGGATGTCTTAGGTGGAAAAATCGTCAGTTATAAGGTTAGCTGCTGCTTTAATGGTGGGAGCGCTGCTATTGGTACCGTTGTTTCCGGGAATCGGGGCAATGGCGGCCGAAAATTTGCGGATCAGTCCTGTAATGCAAAAGCCCGAAATGATCTCAATGGCAAATAAAAGCTCAGAGCTTCTCTCTCTGGCCGAGCCCGCTGCAACAGATACTGAGGTTCCAGCATTCGGGGGCTCGCAGGCGCTATTAAATAAGGCAGATGCCGCTAATTTGGTACAGAATTCCATTGTCAATCCTCTTTGGGCTAACGCCGACCAGCAAGATGGATTGAAGGTGCTTCAGTACAGCGAGATTCTGCCTCAGGGCACTCTGATAGAGCCGGCTTTTGAGACTTTTGGCCGGCCTTCGGCTGAAATCGTCAGCCAGAACCCAAGCTGGCTTTTTATGATCGACGAGATGCCAGGAGCGCATTTTGCCCATCCCGTTAAGCTGGT
>NZ_DAIK01000103.1:3986-5530 GCF_002496085.1 Methanosaeta sp. UBA458
CGCTCATCACATTTTATAAGAAACCGTCGCGCCTAACAGATGCAATCTCCGACATAAGGATGATTGATTCAGGTCTCTTGGCAGTTGCCTCGCAGTGTGACGCCTGGGCGGTAATCGTGTGCGGATTCAATGATCTTCCAGATACCTTTGACGAAGATACCGAGGGCATATACAGCATTCTCAAGAGCCTGGGGATCGACGACAGCCACATCTACTTCCTGAGCCCCCATACAGGCCATACGGGCGTGGATGCGCTAAATACGATTGAGAACGTGCAATGGGCAATAAACGAGGTTGCCGCCAAGTCTGGCGTCAACGATAAGGTGCTGTTCTTCTACAGCTCTCATGGCGGAGTTGACGGCCTGGTTTGCTCCACCGGCACTTCTGGCGGAACGATATATGCAGGCGATCTGGACAACTGGCTGGACAGGATCACCTGCAAAGAGATGGCGATAATCGTTGAAGCATGCCATAGCGGCAGCCTGATCGGCAAATACAGCGATGGAACATTCGTGCCCGCGGAAAGCGACCTGACAGCAGATGGAGAGACCAACCGCGTGATATTCACATCGGCCTCGACAGATTCTTCATCCTATCCGGACATAGACGGACCCGATGATCCCAATCCATCCGACAGCGGCAGCGAATCGATCTACGGCTATATCATGGCCTTCAGCGAGCCCTCTGCGGATGAGGACGGCGATGGAAGGATCAGCTTTGGCGAAGCATACCAGTATGCCTGGGATAACGATGTCACGCGCCTAAGGGGGGACAACATGCCGCAGATGCTGGAGGCGGGGCTGAACAGGAACAATGTCTTCCATCAGTGCCTGTCGTCTCAGACGGGATCGAAATTCAAGAAGCCTTTGTATGAGGTTCCATTTGAGCGAATAATACCTGAAGTGATACCTCAGCCTGGTCCAGTAGAGAAAATCGTTTCGAGGAGCGGTGGGCTGTAAAAGATCGGGAAATATCGACGGCGTCCGAGTTTATTTGTGAAGGGGCGCCGATCGATTTTTTGAAAGGAAAAAGGAGGTAAAGGATCGCAATTCTCAGGATCTATCATACATATTGATCATCTCATTCATGGCTGCTACTGCAATAGGCGTTCCCCCGCGCGTGCCCACGATCGATATGGACGGCACGTCCAGACTCCTGAGACGTTCTTTGCTTGCTGCTGCGTTCACAAATCCAACCGGCGTGCCGATGACCAGGGCCGGCTTGACGTCTCCAGAGGCTATGAGGTCGCAGAGAGTCAGAAGTGCTGATGGCGCATTGCCTATCATCACGATGCCTCCAGATAACTCGCTTTGAAATGCCAGAACGCCTGCCGAAGTCCTGGTAATTCCATCTTTTTCGGCCAGATCATCGCCCTTTCCAATCATGGCTGTGATGGAGCATTGATGGCCTTTCTTGACCACTCCATCCTTTACCATATTGATATCCACAAATATCCTGGCCTTTTCATCAAGGGCCCTTAGCCCTGCACTTATGGGATCCTTCACGAACCTCATGATCTCGGCCACACTGGGGTCGCCAGTGGC
>NZ_DAIK01000103.1:5537-7291 GCF_002496085.1 Methanosaeta sp. UBA458
CTGCTCCTTCTGCTTATATCCATTGCCTCAGGAGTAGTGGCTCCAATATCGGTATATTTCTCATCCATTACCAAGCACCTTCGACATCTTCTCTTCCATCCATCCTTCGATCTCAAGATACAAATTTTTCAGGGCAGCCAATACAATGGATCACAGCCTATGCATACAATAGGAATCCGTTGCCCTATCTCTTGATCTCGATTCCATTTCTCCCAGATTGCGTATCCGCTCCTAATTCAGAAACATCACGTCTGAATGTCGCAGCCTATAAACGTAATTTGATTTAAGTCTTATTAACTTGATTTAATAAGCTTTCGCTGGGCGACAAGCAGAACAGACGCCATGGAGCAATGAAATTTAGGTATCGAGAAGGCGCAAATTCGATAGAAAATCCGATTTAATAGAAAGCTGCCTATCCTAATGAAAATTGAAGCTGTATCAGAGAGTCAGATCGATTTTCCCTTGTGAGAAGCGCGGAGGATGATGAATCCACTCTCAAAATTGCCCTCGCAACGACAGGATGGCTTTAGCCCATATATTTAAGGTAGCAACATCTAATTTTTATAAAAGTACTCTAAATTAATCAGCATATGTTTATATACAAGTTAAATTGATCTAGAGCAAATTAATCTTAACAAGGAGGATAAGCATTTGCTCAAGAAAATCGTCTTGATAATGATATGCCTCAGCCTACTCATCACGGTGGGTAGTGCTGAGAGCATAACAGTTATTGACTCCACTGGACGCTCTGTAAGCGTGAATGTGCCGGTGCAAAAGGTTGTATCGCTGGGGACAGGAGTTGCAGAGTACCTTTATGCTCTGGATGGAGAAAAGAGCCTGGTAGGAAGGGATTCTTATTCTCATTTCCCGCCGGGCTTAGAAGAGGTGCCTATTGCCGGGAAGAGCTCCTATTCGCCAGATCTGGAGCGGATAATATCGCTCCATCCGGACCTGGTGATCGCAGATACCATGCTGTCGGATGATGATTCAAAAGAGCTTGAGAATGCAGGAATCCCTGTGATGCTCGAGTCCCTTGTAGATCCGGCCAAAGATAATGAGGTTATGGAAAAGCTGGGAGCATTGATGGGGAAGGAAGAGCGCGCCCAGGAGATCACCGATTTTATCGCAGGCTATCAGGATATGATTCAAGAACGCATCGCAAGCGTAAAACCTGAGGACAGGCCCAAGGTCTTCTTTGAATGGGCTGGAAAGCCGTATTACACTGTTTCTAACGGCAACCCCTCAGATACATTGATCCGACTGGCAGGCGGAGACAACATTGCAAAAGATCTGGGAAACAGCACTCATTCATATCCCACCGTCAGCCCGGAGTGGGTGGTAGAGGTTGATCCGGATGTGATAATCCAGCAAAGGTCCAGCGACAAGGCATTCACAGAAAATGAGCTGAAGACGCTGAGAGACGAGATCATCGCCCGCCCTGAGCTTGCTGACGTGAAGGCCGTCAAGGATGGTAGGGTTTATCTGGTCTCCGGAGAGCTCAGATACGGCGTGCGCTCTGTTATCTGCCAGATTTACATGGCCAAGCTGTTCTATCCAGAGCTGTTTCAGGATGTGGATCCAGAGGAAGTCCACCAGGAGCTTGCAGAGAAGTTCTATGGTCTGAGCCAACTTGATGGCGTTTACACATATCCCACGGGCTCATCAATCTGATTTTTTTTAATATTTTTATGATTAATTTCGCATGGTTCCAGGCGATTCAAAAGCTCCTTTCCGTGACTGCTCCCCGCCCTAAA
>NZ_DAIK01000051.1:0-3286 GCF_002496085.1 Methanosaeta sp. UBA458
GGCTTTCCTCCCCGCCCTGAAGAGCGGGGCTTCCAGCCTGTGTTTATGTGATGAAGGCAGGCTTTTCATGGCAGAAATATGGCTGCAACCGTCAGCTTACGGGGACATAGATTATGGTGAGGATCTCCTCCGGTTCGACCTCTCTAGGATCATTGACATAGCCCTCTCTTATTGGTCCGACGATCTTGTGGTTGTTCTTTTGCAGCCAGTCAAAGAGCTCCATATAAGTCGATTCGCATTCCTGG
This sequence comes from Methanosaeta sp. UBA458, assembly GCF_002496085.1. Lineage (NCBI taxonomy): Archaea > Methanobacteriati > Methanobacteriota > Methanomicrobia > Methanotrichales > Methanotrichaceae > Methanothrix > Methanosaeta sp. UBA458. The sequence continues at coordinate 246 of NZ_DAIK01000051.1, forward strand.
TAAGGTCCTTTGTGAACTGTCTTGGCCATCTTTCCTCCAGCAAGCTCATAGCATCTGATCCTATCATTCTCCGGGATGTTCTTTAAAATCGGAACGCAGACCTCTATGTCGGCATTGCCTGCCTCATCCGCTCTCTTTGCCTCCTCAACGCTCTTTTCGTGATATAAAAAAAGGGGATGCCCGACAATTATGGCTTTGCAGCTCATGGCATATTCAAATAGAGAGGCAAGCATTTCTGCGATCTCCCTATAATGCCCCTTCCGTCTCATACCTGCAACCAGTTGAGGCTTCTCGTCTATCACGGTAATTTCCGCCATGCTATCACGTATCATTATCTGATTTTATTTCGGATATATCTTTCGAGCTGTCCTCTTTGGAGCATTCTCTTTCAGAGTCTGTACCATGTCTATAAATATTTGACAATCAGAATCTAATTAAAATTCACACTAGGCACATAAATGAAGATAGTTAATTTGCTTGTCATGCTATTCCTGATCGCCGCAACACCAGCAATAGCTATTGCGTCGGGGGAGACGATCGCATTGGGTCCAGCCACCATCTCATTGGACCTGGAAAATATTGGTTCATATACGATAGAGAAGGAGAGTGTCATCTCAATGGATCATGAGGAAAAAGATATCCGATTTCAATATGAGATCACACCTGCAAACATAATTATCGATGATAAATTAGGCCAAATTATACTGGAAGTCCATCAAATGAGTACCGCGGAGCCGATGGATGAACCTATCTCAGAAAGGGATCAATCAACAGGCATTGAGCATTGCATTCAGAAATCGGATATGATTCACGGCAGCCGAGAAATGACCATGAAGGAATATGAAGTTGATGGCCATGATGGCGTTTTAGCGACCATAGAGATCGATTCAGATGATCCCCTTAGTGCACTTGGATTGATCGAATCAAATGATCCCCTTTACGTACTCGGATGGTGTCTTGATCAGAAAGATGGTGAAGGTAGTGTTGTATGTGTAATTGGATCTGATCTTCCTTGGGAAACAACGAAAGAGATTTTCGATTCAATATCTTCAGATTTGGCATAATTCGGCTTCGACTCAAAAGTCCCTTTTTTTTAGTCCAATCGCAATCCTTATATATGTTATATGTTAGCATGCTACATGTTAGCATGATTAGGTGATTGGATTTGAGTGAGATTGGCAAGAGAGTCAGAATTGAGAGGATAATGGATAGAGACAGCGGGAACACAGTCATAATTCCACTGGACCATGGCATATCAGTCGGCCCCATCCAGGGCCTGGCCGACCTCCCGGAGATGGTAAACAAGGTGGCCAAGGGCGGAGCCAATGCCGTGCTGCAGCAGAAGGGAATGGTCAGGCATGGTCATCGCGGCTATGGCCAGGATGTGGGACTGATCGTGCACATGAGCGCCTCCACCTCTTTAGGTCCAGACCCCAACAACAAAGTCCAGGTCTGCCTGGTGGAAGAGTGCCTCAAGATGGGCGCTGATGCTGTATCCATTCATATCAATATCGGCTCTGAGACCGAGTCCGATCAGCTGAGCATCATGGGGTGCGTCAGCGAGCGCTGCGACTTCTGGGGCATGCCGCTGGTGGCCATGATGTACCCCCGGGGCAAGAACATCGCCAATCCCAATGATGTGGAAGTGGTAGCCCACGCTGCCCGGGCGGGAGCGGAGCTGGGAGCGGACATAATCAAGACCAACTACACTGGCGATCCTGACAGCTTCCGTAAGGTGGTCAAGGGCTGCCCAGTGCCAGTGGTCATAGCAGGCGGTCCTAAGACCGAGACGGACATGGAGTTCTTGAAGATGATCGAAGGAGCGCTACAGGCTGGTGCGCGCGGGGTGGCCATAGGCAGGAACGTCTTCCAGCATAAAGATCCGGTGAAGATGACCCGTGCCATAGCGGCCATAGTAAACAAAGGCAAGAACGCTGATGAGGCCATAAAGATCCTGAAATGATAGAAACGAGCAGGGCGCAAACTCCGGTCTTCGGGCCGGAGTAAGCCCGTAAGTACTCTATTTATNNAGACCATCTCAAAGACATATTCCATACCATAGCAGAGAAGAAGGGGGTAGAGATATTGAGTCTGGAGATAATGCCGGACCACATCCATCTTTTCATCTCATCTCCTCCTCAAAATGCCCCGTCTTTGCTAATCAATTGGTTCAAAGGAATCAGCGCCAGGATGTACAATTATTGGTATAACGAAACCGCTATCAAGTGGACCAATTCGTATTATGTCGGCACTGCTGGAACCGTGACAGCAGAGACCATCAAGAAGTATATCGAGGAGCAGAAATCCAGATGAAGACCGCCTACAAGTTCAGGATGTACCCTAATAGGCTACAAGAGGCCCAATTAGACCTTACTCTCGAAACTTGCAGGCACCTGTATAATACGGCATTAGCAGACAGAAAGAACGCCTATGAGACTGAAGGCATTAGCAGATCATACGAAGATCAGGCTGCTATGCTCACTGTCGAGCGAAAGAACGGCAATTTCCTCGGGATATATGCCCACTGTCTTCAGGATGTCCTTCGCAGGCTGGATAAGTCCTTCAAAGCATTCTTCCGGCGAGTCAAGGCCGGAGAAAACCCAGGATATCCCAGATTCAAGGGCAGGGGTTGGTATAAGTCCTTCACATATCCAGACTCCGAGACAGGATACAAGATGGAAGGCTCAAAGCTAACTCTTTGCAAAGATCGGAACCATCAGGATATTTAAGCATCGGGAAGTCGAAGGAAAGATCAAGATTTGCACCATCAAGAAGGATCTCCTGGGCCATTGGTACGCCGTCTTAGTGGCGGAAATCGAGGATGCCCCTGCCGTTGAGCCAACAACCACAATAGGGGTAGACGTTGGCCTGAAGAGCCTAATAACCACGTCTGCCGGTAAGTCGATCCAATACCCTCGATACTACATCAAGTTAGAAGAGAAGCTGGCTGCTGCCCAACGATCTCTTTCCAGAAAGAAAAGGGGCTCGGCAAACAGGCGGAAAGCTAAAGCAAAAGTAGCTAAGATCAGTAAGAGAATTCA
>NZ_DAIK01000095.1:0-19517 GCF_002496085.1 Methanosaeta sp. UBA458
GGTTACTCCATGAGATGAACTTGTTGAAGTGGAAGATGCTATTGATGAAATTAGAGGGCATGAAGTTATGCCCTCTTTGCCTAATGTGCACTCTTGATTAATCGCTGTCAAACTTAAGCACCCTGTCGTAGGCTATTTCGGTATAAGATGGCCCTACCGCTGTCTCTTTCTCATTATATGCCCGAAATACGATGTAGGCGGTATCGTTCAGCCCTATGCCGTATGATACGGGACCTGTGGGAACCTCCGTACAGTTTACCTCGCCGCTGCAGTTCCGGGCCATCTTCCATACGTAAAGGTACTTGGCCGCCGGATTTCCTGGGAGGTACTCCTCTGCGGTTCCTTCGAATATCCTAAATGCCTCCTTTGTCTGGCAGAAGATGAACTGACTTAGTGTTAACGGCAAAACTTAAGTAGATCTTCGATTCAATATTAATGAAAAGGGGGTATTATATGATAAGAGCATTTATTGCTCTTGTATGCGCAGCTCTAACTATGCAATGCGCCTCTGCTTTTGCAGAGGATACTGCCAGTTACTGGCTGGACAAAGGCAATGAATCCTGCAAAGAAGCTTTCAATGAATCGGGAAACATGACCTTGAGAAATCTCATTCTCACCGATGCCGTTGAGTCTTACGAAAAGGCCATACAAATCGAGCCGCACTCATCGTTGGCCTGGCTGAAGAAGGCGATCGCCTACTTCGAAATGGGAAATTATATTGAGGCTCTCGATAGCGTAAATAGGTCCATCGAGATTGATCCTGTAAATGCAGACGCTCTCTATATGAAGGCCGGTTTTTATGGAGAGACTGGAAGGACGAGGGATGCACTGCAAGCCTTCAACGAAACCCTGGAAGTAGACCCGGAAAGGATTGATGCCTGGTTCTGGAAGGCAGATTTCCTGGCCAGCATGGGAAGCTATGAAGAGGCGCTGAATGCCTATAACCGGACCATCGAAATTGACCCAGAGTCGATGAATGCCGCAAGATCCTGGGACAGCAAGAGCTATGTTTTGAAAAAGATGGGCCTGGAAGATCAGGCTAAAAGCGCCGCAGCCATGGCGGCAGAAACCTACGATAAGGCCATAGAGCAGAATCCAAACGATGCCAATGCCTGGTTCGGCAAAGGCTGCAATCTAAACGATCAGGGCAGATATGACGAGGCTGCTGTGGCTTTGAACAGATCCGTCGAGCTGGCGCCCGCCTTCATTAATGCCTGGTATTTCAGAGCGGTGGCCCTGAATGCGACGGGCCGGTACGAGGAGGCCGTCAGATCCCTTGACAAATTCCTTGAGGCGAATCCGGAACATTCTTTGGCCTGGAAGCTCAAAGGAGATGCTCTTTCCGCTTTGGGTCGCGATAAAGAGGCACAGGCTGCTTTTGAGATGGCCAGCAAGCAAGGTTAGGGATTGATCCCATTCCTGCCAACATCCTTTTTTCTTCCTCTCTTCCTCTTCTGCCACCTCTCGCAGCTTTGGTCAATGGCGGCCTGCAGTCCCTCTCACAGGGGATCCACGTTATCTTGATTCTGCATTCAATCGTCTGGGATCAAATTGAAAAAAAGCTGCAGGGTGCTTTTTATTTTATGAACCTAGGACATCATCGAATTGATCGCCCGCCCAAGCCTTGCTATTCCCTCCACGATCCTCTCCTCATCCGAGTTGGAGAAGTTCAACCTCATGGTGTTCTCCCCACCACCATTGGCGAAGAACGCCTGCCCCGGCACGAAGGCGACATTCTCCTTTATGGCACGCCCGAACAGCTCAAGCGAGGATATCCCTTCAGGAAGGGTAACCCAGAGGAACATGCCTCCCTCGGGCCGGGTATGCTCGACTGCCGCCGGGAAGCTTTCCTCTATCGCCTCAACCATTGTGTCCCTCTGCCTCCTGTAGGCGGCCCGTATCTTTTCTATATGGCTATTGATATCGTTATCCACGAGATACTGGTGAACCACCCTCTGAGCGAAGCAGCTGGAGTGCAGATCTGCGGCCTGCTTGGCAACGATGAGCTTTTCCATAATCTCCTCACGGGCGCATATCCAGCCCAGCCTGAAACCAGGTGATACCAGCTTTGAGAAGGAGCCGAGCATTATGGCCTGGTCCCCAAGGAAGGCCTTCATGGGTGCAACCTCCTCGCCCATGAACCTCAGATCGCTGTAGGGATTGTCATCGATGAGGGCCACGTTACGGTCTTTTAGCACATCTGCGATCTCCTGACGCTTGCTAGAGGAGTAAGTGATACCGGTAGGGTTTTGGAAGTTGGTAACTGCGTAGACGAGCTTGACCTGATGCTCTGAAAGCGCTCTATCAAGCGCATCTGCGTCCATCCCGTCGTGATGCAAGGGAACCGATAGGAACTGAGGCTCGAACATCCCGAAGGACTGAATCGCTGCCAGGTAGGTCGGCCTCTCCACGATGACCCTGTCACCCTTGTTCAGGAAGACCTTCCCTGCCAGATCCAGGCCCTGCTGGGAGCCTGTTGTGATCAGGATCTCCTCTGGACTGACCTTGAGGCCCTTTTCTGCATATCTCTTGGCGATGTATTCTCTCAAAGGGGGATGGCCCTCGGTGGTGGCATACTGAAGGGCTGCATAGCCGCATTCGCCAAGGACCTTTTGGGCCGCCTCTGCTACCTCGCTCACAGGGAAGAACCTCGGATTGGGAAGACCGCCAGCAAAGGAGATGATGCTGGGGTCCTCAGTTACCTTCAATATCTCTCTGATGAACGACTTATGGACTGATGACATTCTGTCGGCGAATTGGCTATCCATTTTATCCTCTTCCTGTCTCAACCTTGCTTTTTGGTCAAATGTGCTGATTTATAGGATTTAAGCGGATCGGCATAACATGTCTGCGGGAGCTTGCAGGCTTTTAATACTGTTGGCTATTTATCATAAAACGCCGAAAATTGCTGCTTTGGGCAGAAAAGCCATCTGCATTATCCATCACCTGATCGCAAATCGGTGGACGATCGATGATTGGGGCTGTGAATAAAAATCGATGCTGACTTGAAGTATCATACCCTGCAAACAGGTTTAAATTCAAGCTAGACTATATGTCTGTGATTCAAGATGTCCATTGAAGTCGATATTCCCAAAGAATTAGAGTTTAAAATAAAAGCGAATAAAGAGCTTAATGCTCTTGTGAAGAGAAGGATAGAACGTCAGATATCAACTGATATAAAAAATGACGTATTTATCTCCATGATCTGCGATGATCTTCTTAAGGACAGCGAGCTAGAGGAGAAAGATATCGACCAGATTGATCATAAGATAAAGAGAGGAATAGCGGAGAAGCTACGAGTCCTCAGCACGAGAGAGATTCTGTCATTGCTGAGCATCCACGAGCCTGATTTCTAATTCTTTGCCCCACCACCAAATTCTTCTACTGCCAACATAATACCATACTAATCTGGTGGTGGCAGGAATTGAAAAGCACAGTCTTTTTTGCCGGGGTCAGAGCAAGAAGCCCGGAGGACAATCTGCAAAACAAGATCCTGCGGCTCTTTGATGCTGCAGGATTTCCCTATATCATGAAGAAAGGAGACCTGACAGCGATCAAGATTCATTTCGGAGAGCAGGGAAACAGCTCTTATGTAAATCCCGTCCTGGTTCGACCCGTGGCCGATAAGATCAGATCTGCAGGAGGACAGCCTTTTCTCACCGACACCAATACCCTTTACGGAGGCAGCCGCTCCAATGCCGTCCGCCACCTGCAGACCGCAGAGGAGCACGGCTTTGGCCGGACGGTGGCCGGAGCGCCGGTGATCATTGCCGATGGCCTGCAGGGAGACAACTACCGGGAGGTGGCCATCTCCGGAAAGCACTTCCAGCGGGTCAAAATTGCCGGTGAGATCGCCTCCGCCCAGAGCATGATAGTAGTATCCCACTTCAAAGGCCACCTGCCCGCCGGCTTTGGAGGGGCGATCAAGAACCTGGGGATGGGCTGTGCCCCCGCCCTCGGGAAATCGGACCAGCATTCCGCCCGGCCCATATTCAATGCCGAGCTATGTGAAGGCTGCCGGGCCTGTGCAGATGGCTGCCCCAACCAGGCCATCACTGTGAAAAAGAAGATAACCCAGATCGACTACAGCCTGTGCACCGGCTGCGGCAAGTGCCTGCGCCTCTGCCCTGCTCATGCCCTGGACTTCGACTGGATTGTGGAGGTGCCGCCATTCATGGAGAGGATGGTGGAGTATGCCCTGGGGGCAGTGACCGGAAAGGAGGGTAAGGTGGGATTTTTTAATTTCCTTCTCAACATCACCCCTGACTGCGACTGCGTGCCCTGGAGCGACACCCCCATTGTGCCGGATATCGGCATCCTGGCCTCAAAGGATCCTGTAGCCATAGATCAGGCCAGCTATGACCTGGTAAACCGGCAGGCTGGCCTGAAAAATACCCTTTTGGAGAGGAATCTTGAGCCTGGTGAGGATAAGTTCCTGGGGATCTGGGAGAGCACTATGGGAATCATTCAGATGGATTACGGGGAGAGGATAGGTCTGGGCAGGAAGGACTATCAGTTGGAGGAGGTCTGAATCCATGAAGGTAGTAGCATTCAACGGCAGCCCCCGCAAGGATGGAAACACCGCCACCCTACTGGCAGCGGTCCTCCGGGAATTGGAGAGCCAGGGGATTGAGACGGAGCTGGTGCACCTTATAGGCCCCCTGGCTGGCTGCAAAGCCTGCTTCAAATGCAAAGAGAAAAAGAACGGCCGGTGCATTCAGGACAAGGACATGATAAATCAGTGCATCCAGAAGATGGCCGCAGCGGACGGGATCATAATCGGCTCGCCCACCTATTTTGCCGACCTCACTCCCGAGACCAAGGCCCTCATCGATCGGGCCGGTTTTGTGGCCATGGCCAATGGATATATGTTCAAGCGCAAGGTGGGGGCGGCGGTGGTGGCCGTTCGCCGGGCAGGGGCGATCCACGTCTTCGACTCCATCAACCACCTCTTCCTGATCAGCCAGATGATCATCGCCGGGTCAAGCTACTGGAACATAGGCATGGGCTTTGCAGAGAAGGATGTAGAGAGGGACGAAGAGGGGCTGGCGACCATGCGGACCCTGGGGCAGAACATGGGCTGGCTACTAAAAAGGATAGGAAATGATTGATTTTTTCATTTTTTTTTATTCCCTTCAATATTGCAGCTCAAATCCCCTCATTCGCCTACCTCCCCTCCTTTTGCCCGAAAAGGTATTTAGGCTAGAGATGCAGGCATCAGAGGACGAGTGTGAGAGCGATGCAACCACTGAAAAAGGGGGACTGTGCCCTCTGACCGATGATCTCTGGGTCATATCTTTCATGGGCCGGGACAGACCCGGTCTTATTCGCGACATTCTGAATAAGCCTGCTCTTCAGAATGTGAACATCGTGGATATGGATCAGAAGGTGATGCAGGGAATCTGCATCATGACAGTGGTAGCTGATTTTGCCTCTGCGGACATCACCCCTGGCCAGCTGGAGGAATGGTACCAAAAGAATGCCAGGAACCTATCCCTTGACTTCTCCTTCCTCCCCCTGGAGAAGCATCAGGGCCGGCGCCAGACCGCTAAAGAGCTGTATATCGTCACCATTCTCGCCAAAGACAGGCCGGGGATCATTCGCGACGTGGCGGAGGTGGCCGCCAGGAATGGTGTCAACCTGGAGAGGGCCTCGGTCACCGCCCGAGGGGAGCTGATCTCCATCGAGTTTTTGATGGACTTTGCCGACTGCACTGCGGACGACTGCCGATCACAGCTTAAGAAGGAGTGCGAAGGCCTGGGGCTGGATGTGTTTATCCAGGAGCTGGGCAGATCCCGAAAAGAGAAGAGGCTCATCGTCTTCGATATGGACATGACCATTGTGGACTTCGAGATCATCAATCGCTTGGCCAGCTTTGCCGGCGTGGACGAGCAGGTCAAGGCGATCACTGACCGGGCGATGAACGGTGAGATGGACTTCAAGGAATCCCTCTGCCAGAGGGTGCGCCTCTTGAAGGGAATGCCCCTATCCACTCTGCAGGAGATCGCTGCCGACCTGCAGCTTACCCCAGGCTCTGAGGAGCTCATCCACCACTTAAAGCAGGTAGGATACAAGATCGCCCTGATCAGCGGCGGATTCACTTTCTTTACGGATGTGCTCAAGGAACGCCTGGGATTCGATTATGCCTTTGCCAACGACCTGGAGATCAAAGACGGGGTGCTAACCGGGGAGATCAAAGGGGAGATCATCGATGCCGAGGCCAAGGGGCGGATCATCTATGATCTTGCCGAGCGGGAGAAGATCAGCCCGGACAACATCGTTGCAGTGGGGGATGGGGCCAACGACTGCCTGATGATCAAGAATGCCGGCTTAGGGGTGGCCTTCAATGCCAAAGAGGTTCTAAAGAAGGTCTCGGACGGATCGCTATCCAGGGAGAACCTTCTGGGATTACTGAATGTGCTGGGGCTGGCGGAGAAGGAGAGAGAGGTCTAGGCGAATACATCCATACGCACGCTCACTGGCTAAAGCCGTATCTCCCTATGAAAGCGTGGGGCAAAAGAATCCAAGAGACTGAGCTCAAATGACGATAAGGCCCACTCCTTCCTGGCCACCAATAGTGGGCATAATTTTATTTTCTAAGAATGCAACCTACATGACAGATGCAGCCGATAAAGATAATAATAGAAATGCATCCGGACGGTTATGTTGCCTATCCTATCGGCATCAAGGGTATCGTAATTGGAGAGGGCGATACATATGGAGAAGCCCTTGCCGATGTCAAGTCTGCCATTCAATTCCACATCGAGACATTTGGCCGGGAATCCATAGAGATAGACGGAATTAGTGAGACTTTTGTGGCTGAAGTGGTAGTGTGAATCGCATTTCCATGAGAAGAATCAATCCAGATGGAAGAAAGACGCCTCTGACACTGCCGAATCAAAGGAGATCAAAGGCTCTACTCTATTAATAATGCGCTTTGGCCCCTTCACCTGATGCCGCCTCCCCCGCCCTTGACCATCTCTCCACCCAGATGCTTCTCCGGATTCTGGTCAAAGGCCTTCTTGCACCCCGGAGCGCAGAAGTAATACTTCTTGCCCTTGTACTCGCTCACCAGCTTCGCCGTCTTCTCGTCCACCGCCATCTTGCATATGGGATCTATTGCCATCTTCCTCATCCTCCAGTGCCCGTAATCCTGATTGCTTTCTTTTTCGTTGCTGGCGGTATATATCTCTTGAGCAGCAGAGAGAGGGTGACCACAGTCACAGAAGAGAGGGCCATGGCAAGGCCGGCCAGCTCCGGCCGGAAGGTGATGCCATAGAGCGGATAGAGAGCCCCCGCAGCCACCGGAACCAGCAGGGCATTGTAGGCGAAGGCCCAGAAGATGTTCAGCTTGATCCTGGATATGACCTTGCGGCTGAGCTGAATGGCAGCCACAGCATCCAGAAGGTCGTCTTTCATCAAGACGATATCACCGGTCTCAATGGCCACATCTGTGCCGCTGCCTATGGCAATCCCCACATCAGCTTCCGCAAGAGCGGGAGCATCATTGATGCCATCCCCTACAAAGCCCACCCGGCTACCCGCCTCCTTCAGCCTTCTGACCTCATGGGCCTTCTCCTCGGGCAGAACCTCCGAAAGAGTTTTCTGAATGCCGATCTTCTCTGCCACTCTGGCCGCGCTGCGAGGATTGTCGCCGGTGATCATCACCACCTCAAGATTCATCTTTTTCAGCTCTTCGACTGCATAAGCAGATGAATCCTTGAGCCTGTCGGATATGGCCAAAACTCCGGACGCCTTTCCGTCCACAGCCACTAGCATGGCCGTCTTTCCCTCCTCCTCATATCCAATAGCTTTCTGGAGGAGGCCGTCAGGCATAGCGATATCCATCTCATCGAAGAGAATCCTGTTTCCTGCAGCCACGCTCATCCCGGCGATGCGGGCAACGACCCCCTTTCCGGGAAAGGCCTCAAACTGCTCAGCCGGAAGAAGATCAAATCCATCCTCCTTCGCACGTCGCACCACCGCCTCGGCCAGAGGATGCTCGCTGGGCTTTTCCGCTGACGCTGCCAGGCGCAGGAGCTTTCTCTCATCCATCTCCCAGGCGAAAAGGTCGACCACATCCGGCCGGCCAATGGTCAGAGTCCCGGTCTTGTCAAAAGCCACCACATCGAGCTTCTCCGCCGCTTCTAGAGCCTCGCCGCTCTTGACCAGAATCCCCAGCTCCGCTCCTCTTCCAATGCCCACGGTTATGGCAGTGGGCGAGGCCAGCCCCAGGGCACAGGGACAGGCCACCACCAGCACGGATATGAGCGCAGTCAGAGAGAAGAGAAGGGTATTGTGGGCTACGAAATACCAGTAAACAAAAGCCGCAGCAGCGATTGCCAGAATGGTGGGAATGAAGTAGGCCACTATCCGGTCTGCAATCCTCTGCATGGCGGGCCTTGAGCCCTGGGCCTCCTGGACCAGTGCTATGATCCCCGCCAGGACGGTATCCTTCCCCACCCTGGTGGCCTTGAAGGTCAATGAACCATTCTTGTTCATGGTCCCTCCTACCACCTTCTCGCCGGCGGCCTTGAAAGCGGGGACTGGCTCTCCAGTGATCATGGACTCATCCACATAGCTTTCTCCCTCCACCACCAGGCCGTCTGCCGGAACCTTCTCCCCCGGCCGGACCAGGACCAGATCGTCGACCATTACCTCAACTGCTGCCACCTCGATCTGCCGTCCATCTCTTAAGACAGTGGCCTGTCTTGGCTGCAGCCCAACCAGCTTCCGGATGGCCTCGGATGTGCGCCCTTTGGCGTTGGCCTCCAGGTAGCGGCCCAGTGTCAGGAAGGTGGCGAGCATCACCGCTGTCTCATAGAACATGAAATCCGGGGTGAGAACGATCCCAAAGGTCCCCAGGATGCTGGAGGCATAAGCCACGCCAATGCCCATGCCGTACATTACATCCATGTCCAGTGTTCTGTTTCTCAGAGCTCTCGTGGCCGCCTTAAAAATAGGATGGCTGACATAGACGAATACGGGAAGGGATACTACCAGCATGAGCAAGCTCATTAAGTTTGGAACTGCAGTGGAGATACCAGAGGGGATGATCCGGTGGAGAGGAATGTACATCATGGCCATGAGAAGAATGCTGGCTGCGAAGCCGATGATAATTCGCCGCTTCTTATCAGAAAGGTCCTTCTCTCGCAGCTCCCTTTCCTTTTCCGCTGCCTCTTCCGTCTCCTCTCCGGCAACCCCTATGAACTGGTAGCCAGATTCGATGATGGCCTTCTTCATGTCCTCCAGGCCTACCATCCCGGGATTGTAGGTAACACGAGCCTTCTCAGCCGCCAGGTTTACCTGCACATCAACCACGCCATCCAGCTTTCTCAGGGCCGCTTCTATGGCTCCCACGCACATGGCACAGGCCATGCCCCCTATCTTGAGCACAGTCTGCTGATCGATAACATCGTAACCTAGATCTCGAATTGCTTTTTCGATATCAACGAGCTTGATTTTACTGGGATCATACTTTGCCGTCGCCGTCTCTCCTCCCAGATTGACCCGAACCCAGGAGACACCATCCAGGTTCTGGAGGGCTTTCTCAATAGCAGATGTGCAGGCGGCGCACATCATTCCTTCCACCTTCAGCTCAGCTATTCTTTCTTCAGCCATGAAAACCCCCCCTTTGCGGTTTGATTGCTTCAAATAGCCCTGATCCGCTCTAAATGAATCGCTCAAACCTCTCTTTGCCTGCTTTGCAGATGGGACAGACCTCCGGAGGGCCATCTCTGCCGCATAGATAGCCGCAGACAACGCACCTCCAGACGGGAACTGAGAGCTTCTGGCCCAGGATAGCTGCTCTGGATCCCGGTGTCTCTCCCTGTGACTGCAATTTTTGCCTTTCTTCCAAGGGAGGCCTTCTCTCCGGGATTGAGCTCAGCTCCTGCTTGCCCTCGATCACAGCCTTTGAGACGTATAGGGCGCAGTAGCAGGCCCCAGATTCTGTGATATCTGCATCTCGGTAGTTGCAGGGGCAGATTATATCCAGATCCTCGGACCTGTCATCTGCTGCCAGACGACAGGGGCAGGCTTGGTAGCCGTAACGGCGCTCGTTAACAATTAATCCATTGATAAGGCCTTTGACGAAATCGATATCCGGATTGAGGTAATATCCTCCCTGCTTTGCATCCTTTGCCAGACGGGCATGCATCCGGTCGATCTCCTCTTGAGTCGGCTCTTGAATATCATTCTTCATAAGCCCAGAGCCTCCTTGATCTCTTTCTCCTTGAAGCCGATGATCGCCTTATCGTTGACCACCAGGGTAGGAAAAGAGGTGCTGGGATTAAATCGCTTGACACTTGCGATAGCCTTTGCCCTCTCCTCCCCTTTTAAAAGATCCACGTAAATATAGTCGAAGGCGACTCCAACTGAGGATAGGAATTCCTTGGTCTTTTTGCACCAGATGCAGGTGCTCAGTGCATAAAGCATGATCTTGCCCTTATCCTTGCCTGTCACATGTTCGAGACTCATAAAATCACTAACCATCAGTTAATATGTCTTTGCAGATAAATAAGTAATCATGAATAAGTAATCGTGAGCATGATAGCATTATCCGAATAGGATCCGGATGAGACCATCAGATTAAGATTATGCGAGCAGGATTGGTCGAGATCGAATAAGCATCCTAATACCCCAAAAAATTTGGCCCAACCAGATTCACAATCTCTTGCTACTGGTTTATTCGTAGGGATTGTATGGCTGGCCCTGGGAGGAAGACGGATAGCTATATGTGTATATCATCGGCCCATCATCATATGAGTAGTAATACGGGTAGGGATATGGATAAGGATAGGGCATCGGGCTGGGGCCAGGACTCGGATCAACCCAGTGGCTGGGACCGTTGACATATATATAAGCGTAGTTGCTCCAGCCATTGCAGTAATACTGGAGGATGTGCCATCCAGGAACATCAGCGTAGAACCATCTCTTATACCAGCCTGGATAGTAGACATTTCCTGCATAATTTGTAACCAGCGATCCAGAGGGATACCACTCATAAAACCAGATGTTTCCCTTTCCCGAAATCTGCATCCATAAGGGCAGGTTGGCATAAAGATTGCAGCCCGCGACGGTCTGGGACGCATACGAGATATAAAGGCTATTCTGAGACATTCCTCCAGGTGGATAGGTCGCCTGAGGATAGGTCGCTTTGGTGGAGATCGGACTGGAAGAGGTCGATTTCAAGCTCTCCGGAGCGGAGGAATAGGCTGCCTCTTCGGTTGACCTTATTATGGTCTGGCCGCTCTCCTGCACAGAGGGAGACTGTCCTGAGGTCGTGATCGTTTTCGGTATCTCCAGCCCCATGGATTCAGGACTGGTGGGCGTGGACGGAGTAGGTGCGCCCCCAGTTGTGGTGGTGGAGTAAGGTGTCAATTGCCCCAGCGATGCGGTGCAAAGGAGCATGAGCATTGCCATTGCCAATAGAGTCCATTTCATCTAGGATCATCTCTGCAATTCATTGACCCTATGAATGTAAATAGATAACTGTCCAGATAAAATATATTTCTCCAAGAACTCGTATTTGTCCGCATATCTTCAATATGTTTGAGATGATAATATAAAATTTTTTAATCAATGAAAAACACATTCGCCCTGCATCCATCACATTTTTATTCACATCACAGTAAACCGGATCTTTGTGATCAAGGGCAAGGAAGCCTATCTAAAGAAGCTGACTGCCAGCATGTATATCCCTTCCCAGGAGGTAGGAAAGGAGCTGGATGGCAGCACCCCACCTTCTGTCTTCATCGGCAGCTGGAATTATCCTAAAGTACTCGCCGGACCTATGATTTCTCCCCTGCATGGAGATACCATGGTCATGGACCACCCTGAATCATGGATACCGGAGAATAAAACCCAGGAGGAGATCATAAGGTACCGGCTGAACCTGATAAGAGGCAAGAGATCTGTCAAGGTAACTGATATTGAGAATCGCTTTATAGAAAAGCTTCGCGACATCTCCTTATCCAGTTCGTCCATTGAGAGCGAGGCCCAGTTCATTCAGGCCCCCAAAGGCATGTCCTTTGACGACGTGCATACGCCCTTTGGTCCCAGCGCTCCTCTGGAGAGGTTTGAAATCGGCAACTCTAGGTGGGATCGAGATCTAGAGAAGGTTTACTTCGATGGGGATCTGAAGGCGGCGGATGCGGTGGAAGATCTTCACCAGCGTGGCCTTCCCTTCTCCAGCATCCAGAAGGCCTTCTCAGTGGGTGCAATGGGCATGAAAAAGAAAAGGAGGCTGGTTCCCACCCGCTGGTCTATCACCGCCTGTGATAGCGCCCTTGGCGATCGTCTTCTTCAAAAGGTGAGGGATTATGATATAATCGACTGCTGCCAGATAAGGGAGTTTGCCAGCCTCAACAACTACTATGCCGTTCTTCTCCTCCCCACTGCCTGGCAGTATGAGTGGATGGAGGCATTCCTGCGCATCATGGGAAACGAGGAGCTGATATTCTCCGATTTTGAGACAAATGGCGGCAAGAAGGGATACTCCCGGGTGGGAGGATGCTATTATTCCTGCAAGATGGCGGTCCTGGAGGGGCTGGAGAGGGAGAGAAGGCAGGCAGGGGCGATAATCCTCAGAGAAGCCTATGCCGGTTATGTGCCCCTAGGGGTCTTCAATGTTCGGGAGAATGTGAGAAATGCAATGCATCAGAAGCCACTGGAGTTCGAGGATATGAGGGCTGCTCTTGGATACATATCCACAAGGCTTGAGCTTCCGGTAAAGAGTTTTATCCGTCAGAGCGATCTTCTCCGGGGGGAGCTAAAGAGCCGCCAGACCACATTGAGCTCCTTTTCATGATATTCTCATTTTTTATGATATTCTAATGATACCATCCTGTTTATCGGAAACCTACTTTAAGTCGGTGATTGAATTACCTTCTATGCCATTCGAAGCTACCAGGATTATGAGCGGTGATATGCCTCCAGAGCTCAGGGAGAGAGTGGACAGAATTGCAGAGGAGTTTATGGCCATCGTCGATCGCCTGGTCGATGAACGCCATCTCCAGAAGGGAATAGCAAGAATTCAGCTGCCATGCAGCATGGTTTTCATCCTTGAAGCTCAGTGGCTTTACATCCTGGGTCAGTTCAGAATGGAGAACAGGATTACAGGCTACTACAATAGACCAGATAAATCATTGACCCTCCAGAAGGTAGCCAGCAATGCTAAGTGGGAGTTTGGTTTTGATGATGCTTTTGTGATCCAGCTTCCAGCTGATCTGCTGGAGAAGAGCACAGAAGAAAGGAAAAGCTCATTGCAGGAGATCGCCTCAAAGCACCTTGATGCAGAGTTTCTGAGGCTGGCCCAGCTTTTAAACTTGATACGCACCCGTCCCATATTTGGGCAGGCCACCCAACCGGTGCAGCCAGGAAGCCTTCTATTGTTGCTAGCTGGGGATGAAGCGGCAAGAATGAATGCAGATTCGATCCTCAGGGCGATCGGTGCCAGCGGGCTGGCAGGCGATGAGGCTGAGGACATCAGAAGCGGAAAGTCTGCCGTCCGGGATTTATGGCGCTCTATCAATCAAGCGGCGTTGATTATTGCCGACCTGACGGGAGCAGATCCCCAGGTCATGTACGCCTTAGGCATCGCTCATACTCTGGGCAAGGATACCATCCTCATCCACCCGCAAGGCTCAAAATATCTGATTGATATTCCTAAAACACAAAGCATTGAGTATGAGGATAGCATTCAGGGCAGGGAAAAGCTGGAGGAGCAGATAAGCGAAACTCTGCGTTCCATGACGGCATCCCTATAGGATTGATAAGACTTGAGCGATCAATAGGATTCCGGGACAGGCCATATTCACCGAAGCCTATAACGTTATATATGTCTTGCCTTTATACGAAGCTCCGAATCCTAACTCAGGTCTCCAGGCTTCACATGACCCAGGAGGGGAAAAGAGTTTGAAGAAGATAAGGTTGGCAATCGCGGGCATAGGAAACTGCGCAAGCTCCCTAGTTCAGGGAATTGAATATTATAAACATGTTGGTAAAGAAAGTTGTATTGGGCTGATGCATTATGATATCAACGGCTATAGAGCTGGTGACATTGATGTTGTCGCTGCCTTTGACATAGATGCTCGAAAGGTAGGGAAGGATGTGAGCCAGGCTATATTTGCCAAGCCCAACTGCACCAATATCTTCTACTCTGATATTCCCCAAAAAAATGTTGAGGTCAAGATGGGACCTGTTTTTGACGGCGTTGCACCTCACATGGAAAACTATCCTGAAGAGAGGAGGTTCGTTGTGGCTGATGCCAAGCCGGTGGATGTAACCCGGGAGCTCGTCGACAGCGGTGCCGACGTCCTGGTAAACTACATGCCCGTAGGGTCGGAGAATGCCACTCGCTTCTATGCTCAGGCGGCTTTAGATGCCGGGGTGGGATTTGTAAACTGCATGCCCGTATTCATCGCATCTAATCCCGAATGGGCAAAGAAGTTTCAGGTGGCAGGGATTCCAATAGTGGGAGATGACATAAAATCTCAGATCGGCGCAACCATTGTGCACCGTGCTCTCACTCAGCTCTTCAAGGACCGGGCCTGCATCATGGACAGGACTTACCAGCTTAACATCGGCGGCAACACCGACTTTTTAAATATGCTCAATCGCGAGAGGCTCAAGTCCAAGAAGATATCCAAGACGGAAGCGGTCCAGTCCATCCTGGACACGCCACTGTGCGATGATGATATTCATATCGGACCCTCGGACTATGTGCCATGGCAGAAGGACAACAAGGTCTGCTTCCTGAGAATGGAGGGCAGGATATTCGGAGATACGCCAATAAATCTAGAGCTGCGTCTCTCAGTCGAGGACTCTCCCAATAGCGGAGGAAGCTCCATCGATGCCATAAGGATATGCAAGCTGGCAAAGGATAGAAAGATCGGAGGGCCGCTACTGGGCATATCCGCCTACACCATGAAGCACCCCCCAGTGCAATTTCCTGATGAGCTGGCCAAAGAGATGGTGGAGCAGTTCATCCGGGGTGAGGTCTCTGAGCAGGAGATTGCCAGGCCAAAGCAGCGCCAGGCGGCAACTGCTCGATGACCGGGACTTTTTGCTTTAGTCTATTCTGAGGTGAATAAAATGTTCTATCGGTTGAATGAGGCTCCTGGGGTGCAGATGCTGCCAGGCCTCATAAGGCGCACCCTTGTCAGCGGAAAGGCTTTGATGATCTGCCGGTTCGATCTGGAAAGTGGGGTCCAGATCCCTGAGCATTCTCATCCTCACGACCAGGCGGGCTATGTGGTCTCGGGCAGAATTCAGATTACAATAGACGGAAATAGCCTCGAGCTGGGGCCAGGGGACAGCTACTGTGCTCCACCAGGAGTATTGCACAGCGCCAGAGCTCTGGAGGCGACAGTGGTTGTGGATACTTTCAGCCCGCCCAGAGAGGACTATCTCTCCTTATAGCCTCTTTCACTCACTTTCGCCTCGCAAGCACATCGGTTATAATCGATGAGGCCCAATTATATTTGAATGGTCACCCTGGAGAAGATAGCTCACCTGGCTGAAGATTGCGCTTTTGACTCCCTCGGGCCAGGCGTGAATATCAACCCGAAGAAACTCTCAACCCTGGGAGAGGGAACTCGGCATGACGTGTGCGCATCCACCTATTCTCCTCGCGAATCGCCCCTGCCCGGAATCTGTCATGCCTTCACCCAGGATGGCAGGTGTGTGAGCCTCTTCAAGACCCTCTACACCAACCACTGCAGCCATCAGTGCAACTACTGCATCAATGCCACCAATTGCAGCCGAAAGGTGCAAACCTTCTCCTATACACCAGATGAGCTGGCCAGGATCACCCTCTCCTTATATCGCTCCAACTATATCGAAGGACTCTTTCTCAGTTCGGGCGCTGGCAGGGATGAGGATCTGATCATGGAGAGGATGCTGGAGACTCTGCAGAAGTTGCGCAAGCAATACGACTTTCCGGGATACATCCATCTCAAGATTCTGCCCGGCTCATCCAAGAACCATATTCAGCAGGCTATGGAGCTGGCAGACCGGGTGAGCATAAACCTGGAAGCTGCCAGTGCCTCGCAGCTGAATGAGATCTGTGCCACCAAGAGCTATGAGAATGATATTCTGCAAAGGCAGAGATACATTCGCGACCTCGGGACGGATGAGAATCTGCCCGCAGGCCAGACCACCCAGCTGGTGGTGGGGGCTGCGGGAGAGAGCGATCAGGACATCTTTAAAAGAATTCTATATGAGTATAAAGATATTGGAGTAAAGCGAGCTTACTATAGCGCTTTTTCTCCCCAAAATGGAACAGCATTTGAGTCTCGAGAAGGCCAGCCCCTCTGGCGGGAGCACCGCCTCTATCAGATGGACTGGCTCTACCGGATCTACCGTTTCTCTCCGGCCGACATTCACATGGCATTTGATGAGAACGGCTTTCTATCCAACTCCGATCCCAAGCTGGCCATAGCCAGGGAGCTTTTGGATTCGCCGGTGGATCCCAACCTGGCCGCCTACCGGGAGCTTATCCGGGTGCCAGGCATCGGGCCACGGAGCGCGAAGAGAATAGTCGGCCTGAGAATGAGGAAGAATATCGTCTCGAAAAGGGAGCTTGAGGCTCTGGGGGTCGTGATCAAGAGAGCAGCTCCCTTCTTGAAGATCAACGGCTGGAGGGATACCACCCTGGAGAAGTGGTCAGGATGAGGGTGCCGGATGACTATTGCCGCTACCTGGTCATGCATGCTAAATCGAGCGAAAGGCTGCTTGCCAGGACGGAGGGCTTAACCGCTCTGGATCTGGAGGTCTCGACCAGTCCTGAGGCTATGAGCCTGAGAAGGATGGTCTATGCTGTGATGAGTGAGGTGCACAGGATGAAAGCATTTGTCAGGCTCAGGCCATTGGGGGACCGGGTCCTCTGGGGCTATATGAAACCCAGGCACAGGATCGGGGAGCACACGAGCGAGCACTTCGCCCGCCGGAATCCTGGCACGATAATAGTCCTGGGAAATGGCGCCGAGAGCTGGACGGCATTCTTCCGGCAGGACAGGATGATGCGAATTCACGGGGCGGGATTGAATGAGACTCTGGATAGATTGAAATCTGCCCTGAAGATATCGGAAGAAGAGAAAGGGGCGGATGCTGAGGGTGCCAGGGCAAATGCTCAGGATATAGATGATATCTGGCAGACCTATTATGACAGCCAGTACTGCCCGGAAAGAAAGAACCTGCAAGCATTTCGCCAGAGAATGCCAGCGCGGGATCAGGAGGCTGCCGGGCTGCAGTTGATGCAGAAGAAAAGGGAGATGACCCTGGAGGATTTCAGGCAGCAATAGTCGGTTCTCTAAATTGGAGAGGTTTGCTCTTCTCCATTAACTTGGGCTAATCGTTTGTTTAATGGACGAAAGTTTAATAGGTGCGAATGGCATAGTACTTATATCTTTAACTGGCAGAATATTCTGCTATTAAAAATCTAGAATCCAGAGGGCTTACTACGAGAGACGAAAGCAAGAAATATCGTCAATATTTTCGCAGGAGAATGGGATAATCTCCTCAATCTGAATGAGCCTAATGATGCGAGGCGATTTAGATGTCTGCATTAATCGGAGATATAAAAAAAATACCACAGGAAAAGGGACCAGAAGTTGAACTGGCCGTCTTTGGGGATGAGTATTATGCTCGCTATGAAAACAAAGGTGGTTATGCAGCGATCTACGATGAGCAGATGGGTCTGTTCACCTATGCCGAGGTTATCGATGGCAAATATATCTCCACAGGAGTTGCCATTACAAAAGAGCCTCCTGGAAATCTCAAGCCTCATCTGAGAGAGTCAGATGAGGTTATGAGGGAGAAAGCGCAAAGACGGTTTGAGAAAAGAGAACCACCGAGCTTGAGCGGATAGCTCTTGAAGCTGAAAATATGAGCGAAATTTTCTTTTTTTTAATCGATCAAATATGGAGATGAGAGCACATGAGTGCAATTAAAGGAAGGGTCGTCGAGGTTCCTCAAGAGAATGGGCCTGCTGTAAAGCTTTGGATGTCAGGAGATGAATTCTATGTCAGATACGAGAATCTTGAAGGTTATACGGTGATCTATGATGGCAAGCTGGGCCTGTTTACCTACAGCGTTCTCGTCAATGGAGAACTGGTATCAAGTGGAGTGCCTATTTCAAATCCCGCCCCAGAAGGATTAAAAAAGCACGAGAGAGAGGATCCATCCGTTCGTCAGAGAAAATTCGAGCTCAAATACGCCAGAATGCTGCCACCAATTACCCGAACCATGGACGAGCGGCCACGAACTATAGGCGAGCAGCATGGACTGCTGAGAGGCAGGCTCCTTCATGAAGGAAAGATAAAGGGTCTCACAATCCTGGTAGAGTTCCCCGATGAAAAGATCAATGTCTCTGCAGCCAATATATCAGAAATGCTCAATAAGACAGGATACAATGAGGGTGGAAACTTCTGCTCTGTCCGGGATTATTACCTTAAGATGTCCAATGGAAAGCTCGATTATACAAACGAAGTGATAGGGCCGATAACACTGAAAAAAAACAAAATGTATTATCACTTCAACCTCTTTGTTGAGGAGGCCATGGATGCAGTCGTGGGCATGGGTATAGACCTATCCCGATTCGACTCCAAGGGAGTCGGCTTAATCGATGCTTTGAGCTTCCTTTATGCAGGAAACGCCGTTTACGATGGCGAGCTTCATCCTCATAACTCGTACATCGATCTGAAATTTGGTGATATCAAGACCTACTTGTACATGCTCTCCAATCTGGGAACGAGCAAAGACGATCTGTCAATAGGCACCATCTGCCATGAGACAGGACACCTGCTATGTCGCTTCCCGGATCTCTATGATTACGGGAGAAGGGATGAAGATCTTGTTGAGAGCGCAGGACTTGGTTTATATTGCCTGATGAGCGTTGGAGATCATCTGGACGATTGGAAGACGCCATCTCCTGTTTGTGCCTATTTTAGAAACCTGGCAGGATGGTGTGACAATGTGGTGGATCTCAATAAGCCAGGGAAGTATGAAGCCAAGCATGGCGATTATCGAACTGTGATGAAATACGCGACTGACAGGGCAAATGAGTACTTCCTGGTGGAAAACCGCTCTCAAATGGGTCTGGACAGGGCTCTTCCCTCCAGTGGATTGGCTGTCTATCACTGCGACATTCTTGGGTCCAATGAGTGGCAGGAGGGTTCGCCATCCAAGCATTTTCAATGTGCTCTGCTTCAGAGAGATGGCAGTCTGCATCTTGAAAGGGGACTCAACTATGGTGATGGAACGGATCTATACAAGAAGGTCAATGGCGTTGCCTTATCGTATGATACCAATCCATCTTCAAAGATATGGGATCGCTCCGATTCAGGTTTTATAATTTCAGACATCAGTGAACCAGGAGAGGTAATATCCTTTGTTGTGGGGCCGGTGATCTCTTCCGACACAGTTAAAGGGGAGGCAAATGTATCTATTGCCATACCTGACAATGATGTTCATGGAGTGAGCAGCTCATTGAATATCTCTGAAGAAGGAAGGGC
>NZ_DAIK01000165.1:0-9923 GCF_002496085.1 Methanosaeta sp. UBA458
GCGGGGTGCGCTGTTTGACTGAATCCTGGAATGTCAAGCTTTCGTTGACCAGATACCCTTAGTCAGAAATTATCGTAACTCTGTTTTCGGTTCCCAGAGAGTCCTTGTTAATCAAATCTAAGAAAACATGAAAACCGGGCGAGGGTTCACTTCATCCCAACCTGAAGGTCGGGGTATTCGTGACCCTCCGCGCTCCCGATGTAATAAAATTCTACGAGTCTTCCCTTATCTAGCTCGTCCCTTGTTAAGCTCTTCTCATACCTTTTCACAATTTCCCCGCACAATTCCGATATCCTCTGCCATCTTTCTCAAATAGTTCCTTATATCCCGCCTCCCACTGCTATCCTGGAGGTGAGGCGACCAGACACGACTACAGAATACGAGCATTTCATTTCAAGCGCATATCCTTCGAAGTTGGGCCCTCCTCCCAACTTTATAGCGGGCATAGATCCGGAGGCGAACCACCCCTCCGGCATAATCCTAAAAAAATCAGAATCGTTCCTAAATGAATTCAGGTGTAATATGAGGCAGATAGCCATTTACGGCAAAGGCGGAATCGGCAAGTCGACCACCACCCAAAATCTCACAGCAGCCCTCTCGACCATGGGCAAGAAGATCATGCAGATAGGCTGCGACCCCAAAGCAGACTCCGTGAAGATGCTCATGAACGGCAAGAGACAGCCATCAGTTCTTGACACCCTTCGAAAGGAAGGAGAAGGAGAATTGGATGACGTACTGAAGACCGGCTTTGGAGGCATTCGCTGCGTCGAGTCCGGAGGCCCGGAACCGGGCGTGGGCTGTGCAGGTCGCGGGATAATCACCTCCATCGGCCTCCTTGAGAACCTGGGAGCCTACACCCCAGACCTCGACTATGTCTTCTACGACGTCCTGGGAGACGTCGTCTGCGGCGGCTTCGCTATGCCCATCCGGGAAGGAAAGGCCCAGGAGATCTACATCGTGGCCTCCGGAGAGATGATGGCTCTTTATGCCGCCAACAACATCTGCAAGGGCATCCAGAAGTTCGCCGAGTCCGGCGGAACGCGTCTGGGCGGCATCATCTGCAACTCCAGAAACGTCGACCGGGAACGGGAGCTGGTAAGCGCTTTTGCCGAGAAGATCGGCAGCCAGATGATCCAGTTCGTGCCCAGAGACAACATCGTCCACCAGTCAGAGATCCACAAGCAGACAGTGATCCAATATGCTCCAGACTCAGACCAGGCCAAAGCCTATTTGGCGCTGGCCAAGGCCGTGGACGAGAACCAGATGTTCGTTATCCCAAAGCCGATGGAGTATGAAGAGCTGGAACAGGTCATGATGGAATGGGGTGTTGTGGAATGAAGATGATCCGGGCAGTCATAAGACCGGAGGCTGTGGATAAGGTCGCTGACTCCCTGGAGACAGGCGGCTTCACTGCCTTAACCCGAATCGAGGTCTTCGGCAGAGGCAAGCAGAAGGGCATCAAGGTTGGCAACGTTGTGTATGACAACCTTCCCAAGACCATGATCATGCTGGTTGTCGATGACGATAGCGTTGAGAAGTCGGTCAAGATCATCGAGGACAGCGCCAGGACCGGGAATATTGGAGACGGCAAGATCTTCATCAGCTCGGTAGACGAAGCCTACACCATCCGAACCGGCCAGAGAGGGCTGTAGAAAATGAAAGAAGTAATAGCCATCATCCAGCTGAACAAGATGGAGGCGACCAAAGACGCACTGGAGGTCATCGGAATTAGCAGCTTTACCGCCTACAAGGCTTCTGGACGGGGAAAGCAGAAAGGTCTGCAGATACCTCATCCAACGCCGCTGGATGAGAGGGATGAGAGAGATGAGAGGGATGAAAAGAGGATGAAATATATCCCCAAGAGGATGATCTCGGTTATGGTGGAAGACGAATTCGTTCCCGCGGTAGTGGCAGTGATCACCAAAGTGAACCGAACTGGAAACTATGGCGATGGCCGAATCTTCGTCAGCCCGATGGAAGAATCAGTCAGAATAAGAACCGGAGAGAGAGGGAGCGTGGCCATATCATGAGCGGAGTCGAAAGAGAGCCAGTAACCATTGCCCGGAGCCGGCAGACGGTCGAAGCGATGGTGAAAGGACTTCCCCAAAAAACGCAGGACATCAGAAAAAAGCATGTTGTAGTCAAGGACTCCTGCGAGATCGAACAGAGGATCGAAGCCAACGACCGCAGCGTTCCGGGCATCCTGACCAACCGCGGTTGCGCTTATGCCGGCTCCAAGGGGGTGGTTTTCGGGCCGATCAAAGACATCCTGCACATCACCCACGGCCCCATCGGCTGCGCCTACTTCACCTGGGGAACGCGCCGCAACCTGATGAGCCAGGATGAGGGCAGAGAGTGTTATTCGGGCTACTGCCTGAGTACAGACGTCAAGGAGACGGACATAGTCTTTGGCGCCGAGAAGAAGCTGGCTACAGCTATCAGGGAGGCCTATGCCATCTTCAAGCCGGAGTGCATCTCTGTCTTTTGCACCTGCCCCATCGGCCTCATAGGCGACGATATAGAATCGGTCTGTCGCAAGGCAGAAGAGGACCTCAAAATCAAGATTATCCCAGTACGCTGCGAAGGCTACCGGGGCGTTTCTCAATCCGCTGGGCACCACATCGCCTCCAACGCTCTGATGGAGCATCTGGTGGGCACGGAGGAGCTGGAGAATCCCGGACCCTTCGACGTCAACGTCTTCGGAGAGTACAACATCGGTGGAGACTACTGGGTGGTCAAGGACCTTCTGGAGAGAGTGGGCTACCGCATAGTGAGCCCCTTCACTGGCGACGCCTCGTTCCACGATATCGCCAAAGCTCATAGGGCAAAGCTGAACATCCTGCTCTGCCACCGCTCCATCAACTACACCAACCGCATGATGGAAGAGAAGTACGGCATTCCCTGGCTGAAGGTCAACTACCTGGGAGTGGAGGATACCATCAAGACGCTGCGGGATATGGCAGCGTTCTTCGACGATCCCGGCCTTACCAGAAGAACTGAAGCTGTGATTGACGAGGAGATGGCCAAGATCCAGCCGACGATCGATATGTACAGAAAGAGGCTGGCTGGAAAGAGGGTCATGATCCTGGTCGGTGGCTCAAGAGCGCACCACTTCAGGAACATGTTCGAGACTCTGGGAATGGAGGTAGTCGTGGCCGGATACGAGTTCGCCCACCGGGACGACTACGAAGGCAGAAAGATCCTCACCAGCATCGTCCACACCGGACGCTCCAAAGTCCTTGAGGACATCCACTACGAACGCGACCCGAACGTCGTCTCGCCGTATGACAACGAAGCGCTCCAGAAGAAGAAGGAGAAGATTCCGAGGCTCATGGATTACGAGGGCCTGCTCCCCCACATGAAGGATGGCCAGATAATGATCGATGACTACAGCCATCAGGAGTGCGAGCGGCTGGTAAGGGAATTGGGGGTGGACCTCTTCTGCTCGGGGATAAAAGACAAGTACGTCTTCCAGAAGATGCACATTCCCTCCCGCCAGATGCACTCTTATGACTACAGCGGCCCTTACACCGGCTTTTCGGGCTTTGTGCAGTTCGCCAAGGACATCGACATGTCTGTGAATAGCCCCACCTGGAAATTTATAACCCCACCCTGGAGGCAGAAGAGTAATGCTTGACTATACACCAAAAGAGATGGCGCAAAGAGAGACCCTGGTCATAAACCCGGCCAAGATCTGCCAGCCCATCGGCGCCATCCTGGCCTATAAAGGCATCCACAACTGCATGCCCATCACCCACGGCTCGCAGGGGTGCAGCTCATACCTGCGCATGGTGTTGGCCCGCCACTACCGAGAGCCGACGCTCGCTGCTACCTCCTCATTTACAGAGGACTCGGTGGTATTCGGAGGCAGAAACAACCTCAAAGAGGCGGTTGATAACGTGGTGAACATCTATCATCCCGATGTTCTCGCCATCAATACGACCTGCTCCTCAGAGACCATAGGCGACGATGTCTCCTCCTTCATGGAAGAGATCAAAGAAGAGGAGTTCTTCGACCCCAATGTGCGCGTCGTCATTGCCAGCACACCCAGCTACGTTGGATCGCACATCACCGGCTATGACAATGCGGTAAAGGCCATCGTCCAGAGCTTTGCTCGCAGGGGATCGCCCAACGGCAAGCTGAATGTCATTCCCGGTTTCGTGGAGCCAGGAGACATTCGTGAGATCAAGAGGATACTTGGCATTATGGGCGTTCGCCATATCATATTCCCTGATACCACGGACGTATTCGACGCACCGATGTCACCCCAATCAGGCGGACTTTTTCCGCCGGGTGGAACAACCATCCCGGACTTGAAAGACGCCGCCAATTCCCGTGCTACCATAGCTCTGGGAAGGACTGCTGGCGCCTCCGGAGCCATGGTCCTGAAGGGCAAGTTCCAGATTCCCGCCGTCATCGGCCCCATGCCCATTGGCATTCGTAATTCCGATGCATTTGTGATGAACGTCTCCAGCCTCATGGATGTGCCCATTCCCCAGGGGATAGAGGAAGAAAGAGGCAGGCTGGTGGACATGATGACCGATGCCCATCCCCACTTCCATGGCAAGAGCTTGGCTATCTTTGGAGACCCTGATACCGTCGCAGGACTGGTCAGCCTGGCAGTGGAGATGGGCATGAACCCCACATATGCGCTCACGGGCACTCCAGACAAGAAGTTCGAAGAAGAGGTTCATAGTGTCTCGCCTGACTGTGAAGCAATGATAGGAGACACATTCCTCCTGCACCAGAAGATCAAGAACAATCCGGTGGATATGCTCGTCAGTAATACCTATGGCAAGCTGATAGCCAGGGCAGAGGATATACCGCTGGTGCGGGTGGGGTTCCCCATAACCGATCGGGCCAATCTGCATTACTTCCCCATCATCGGCTACGCCGGAGCTGCCCGCCTGGTGGAGATGATAGGCAACGCCTTTCTGGAGAGGCGTGACAGAGACTCGGACGACACTCATTTCGAGATGGTCCTGTAGGAAACAACTACCATGAGCGTGATCAAGACCTTTGAAGGCAGAGAGGGTCACATATCCCAGAAAACGGGCTATGATCCTGTGTCCCTCTCCTGCAGCAACGAGAGCCTCGCTGGTGCCGTCAGCCAGAGGGCATGCGTTTATTCCGGAGCCCGGGTAGTGCTCAATCCCCTCACCGATGCCCTTCATCTGGTGCACGGCCCCATCGGCTGTGCCAGCTATACCTGGGATATCAGAGGGAGTTCCTCCTCCGGTCCGGACCTCTATAAGAACAGCTTTTCCACAGACATGTCGGAGCTGGATGTCGTTTATGGCGGCGAGAAGAAGCTGGCAAGAGCCATTCGTGATCTGGCGGAGAGGTTTCATCCCCCGGCCATATTCGTCTATTCCACCTGCATCGTGGGGATTATTGGAGATGACCTGAAAGCAGTCTGCCGTAGCGCTACCGCAGAGCTTGGCCTGCCCGTCATTCCTGTCCGGTCGGAAGGCTTTCGCGGAAACAAGAATGAGGGCTACAAGGCTGCCTGTAATGCTCTATTCGAGCTGGTCGGCACGAAGGAATACAGGCCTGCCATCCCTTATGCCATAAACCTCCTCGGGGAGTACAACGTTGCCGGAGACCTCTGGGCCATCAAGCCCCTATTTGAGGAGATGGGGATCGAGGTGGTAGCCACATTTACTGGAGACGGCAGGGTAGCAGAGATCCAGAGATCTCATACCGCCCGGCTGAATCTGGTCCAGTGCAGCGGCTCCATGACCTACCTCGCAAAGAAGATGGAAGAGAGGTATGGCATTCCCTACCAGCACATCAGCTTCTTCGGCCTTGGGGATTTGGCATCAGCTCTGCGCTGCGCTGCTCGATTCTTTGCAGACCAGAGCATGCTGGCAAAGGCAGAGGAGATAATCGA
Organism: Methanosaeta sp. UBA458; assembly: GCF_002496085.1. Classification (NCBI taxonomy): domain Archaea; kingdom Methanobacteriati; phylum Methanobacteriota; class Methanomicrobia; order Methanotrichales; family Methanotrichaceae; genus Methanothrix; species Methanosaeta sp. UBA458. Next base: position 5,894 of record NZ_DAIK01000165.1, read on the forward strand.
ACGGGAGACGGCTCGGGTCATGCCAAAGATCGTCTACTACCGTTCCCGGGTCCAGGGAAAGAAGGCCGCCATCTACATGGGTGGCGCTGCCAAAGCAGTCTCCCTGGTCAGAGCTTTCGAGGAGCTGGGAATGGAGGTGGTGATCATAGGAACGCAGACCGGTGACCGGGACGACTACCGGAAGATAAGCTGCATGGTCAGGGACGGGACGGTAATTGTGGACGATGCCAATCCTCTTGAGCTGAGGGAGCTGCTGGCAGTCCAAAAGGCCGATCTGCTGGTGGCAGGGGTCAAAGAGAGGTTTCTTGCTTATAAACTTGGAATCGCTTTTTGCGACTTCAACCACGACCGAACCACCAGCTTTGAGGGCTATGACGGCCTGATCAACTTTGCCCGAGAGCTGGATGCCAGCCTGAACAGCCCTGTCTGGAGGCTGCCCCTGCATAGACCAAGTCCTATTGCAGGTTCAAGAGGTTTGGAAATCGAGAAAGGTATCGAGAAAGCAGCAGAAGGAGGTGTACAGGCCGATGTCTGAGAGCTATTCCACAATAAATCCCTGCAATATGTGCATGCCCATGGGATCGGTCCTGGCTTTCCGGGGAGTCGAGGGGTGCATGCCTCTGTTTCACGGCTCTCAGGGCTGTGCTACCTATATGCGATTGTACCTCGCCCACCACTTCCGGGAGCCAGTGGATATTGCATCCTCGGCACTGAGCGAGAAGGGGACGGTTTATGGTGGCTCTGCCAACCTGAAGATGGGTCTGAATAACCTCATCATCGGTTACAGCCCCAAGGCCATCGGCGTAGCCACGACCTGTCTTGCCGAGACCATTGGAGACGACATCGTCCAGATCATAAATGAATTCCGTGCCGAGGAGAAATCCAATATCCCAATCATTCCAGTGTCCACTCCCAGCTATTCCGCCTCTCATGAGGAAGGATATGCCAGAGCGCTCCAGGCATTGGTTCAGAGCCTGGCCAGGAGAACAGAGCCCGGCGGCAGGATAAATCTGATCATCGGATCGTTTGTTTCTCCAGCGGATGTGCGCTACCTCAAAAATATGATTATTGATTGGGGATTTGCAGACGGGTTCATCCTGTTTCCCGATATATCTGAGACCCTTGATGCTCCGCGAGAGGAAAACCCGCCAAGGATCACAGAGGGTGGCACAACACTAGAGGATATGGTTGACACTGCCAACTCACGCTGTACACTGACCATCGGCGGGCGCTTCCAGAGCAGTTCGGCTGGGGGATTTTTGGAACGAGAGTTCAGAGTGCCGCAAACGGCTCTGCCCCTGCCCATTGGCCTTAAAGATACCGACCTATTCGTATCCATGCTGGAGGAGCAGACTGGAATTGCACTTCCCGAGAGATATGAGGCCCAGAGGGGCAGGCTGCTTGATACCCTGGCTGATGTTCACAAATACCTGGCAGGGGTCAGGGTGGCAGTTTATGGAGATTCCGATATTGTTCTAGGACTGACAAGGTTCCTCTGTGAGGCGGGAGCAATTCCGGCCGTTGTGGCAACCGGATTGAGAAGCACCCGCTTTGAGGCGGAGATAAGGGCGGCGTCTGAGGATGCCCTAATTCTCCTGGGGGCTGATTTCAGCCAGATCCACGACAAAATAAGGAATGCAAGAATCGACCTGATGCTGGGCACCTCCAATGGCCGTCAGATATCAAAAAAAGAGGGAATACCTCTGGTGCGGGTGGGGCTTCCCAACCACGATCGAGTGGGAGCAACGCGGCAGCTCCTGGTTGGGTACGAGGGTGCCACCCGGCTTGCGGATGCCATAACCAATGCTCTGCTGGATGAGAATAACCTTTGAACAATGGGGCATCATCAAGCAGCCGGACAGGCGGTCTTGCCATAAGGGTCTGGGCCACAGGTCTGAGAGCTCAGGATTTTGAGGTGATTTTGTTCCATCCGGCAAGGCTTAAATAAGTTTACATATTAGCTCACTAATTAGAGATAAGTTAGTGCATATGATTATTGAGAATATATCTGAGTATATTGAAATTAGCTGAAAGATCGAAGCATATTGAAGCATACCAAGATATAAATAATAATCGTTGCATTTCAGGAGGGCAAAGCTTTGATGAAAAAAAGTATATTTATCGCATTTTTTGCAGCCCTGGTCCTTTCCATGTCTGCAGGATTCGCCCAATCGCCGGATGAGCTCATAGTCTTTACAGCAGCTTCGCTGACAGGAGCTTTTGGCGAAATAGGAGAGATATACGAGAACGAAACCGGCATCCATGTGGCATTCAACTTCGACGGCTCACAGGCACTGCGCACCCAGCTCGAAAACGGTGCTTATGCCGATCTCTTCGCTTCAGCCAATACGAAGCAGATGAATGCCGTAAGAGAGAGCAGGCTAATGAACAACAGCAGCGTCGCCATCTTCACAAGAAATAAGCTCTCGCTCATCATTCCCAAGGATAACCCTGCAAAGATCACCAACCTCTCAGACCTCGCCCGGCCGGGTGTCAAGATCGTCATGGGAACAAAGGATGTACCGGTGGGCGACTATGCTCTGCAGATCATAGCCAGGCTTGGCAACGACTCTGCATATGGTCCGGATTATGAGAGAGATGTGCTGGCCAATGTCATCTCTCAAGAGACAAATGTCAACTACGTGGTGACCAAAGTGGCCCTGGGAGAAGCAGATGCCGGATTTGCATATATCTCCGATATCACCCAGGATATGACAAGCAAGATAGACAAGATAGTTATCCCGGACGAATACAATATCATAGCCGAGTACCCCATGGGAATGCTTCTGGAATCAAAGTATCCTGCCGAGAGCCAGAGGTTCATGGATCTGGTTATGTCGGATGAGGGCAGAGCGGTCCTGGAAAAGTACGGCTTCGCTCCCGTCGAACGCGAGCCTATGATGCATGAGGAGACTGCTTCGGCGTCAGCTGCTGCTGCTTAACCGGAAGATCTCTTTTTTTTAGGCCAGGGAAAGAAACAAAACCGAGAGAATTTAATGAAGAGATCGAGTGACCAATGGCTTCCAATCAAATAGACATCAATCGTCTCGGCAAAAGAGATCTTGCTGAGCTGGCAGGTCGGGGACAAGAGAGCGTCAGCATTCTTTCCAGGTTACGGGAGGTGGCTCTAAAAGCGAGTTTGGCCCTCTTACTGATAATTGCCATAACCTTCATAGCTCTGCCTGTAGTCGCGCTCTTCCTCAGAAGCCCTCTGGACACTACTCTCCAATCTCTTCATGATCCAGTGGTAATGGATGCACTCAGACTCAGTCTTATGACCTCCACCCTGACCACCATCACTGTGGTATTAATGGGAACGCCTATCGCCTACGTCAGCGCTCGATTTCGATATTTCGGCAAGGAGCTGGCCGACTCTCTGATTGATCTGCCTGTTATCATGCCTCCTGCGGTGGCAGGAATTGCCCTACTCATGGCCTTTGGCCGGATGGGAATCGTTGGCCATTACCTGGACGCCTTTGGAATAAGCATCGCCTTCACCACTCTGGCGGTGATCATAGCCCAGGTATTCGTCTCCAGCCCCTTTTACATTCGCCAGGCGAGGACGAGCTTCGAAGATGTGGACATTGCTCTCGAGAATGCGGCTCGAACCCTGGGAGGTTCACGGATCTACACCTTCTTTCATGTCATCCTGCCCATAGCCATCAACGGCCTCGTCTCCGGGGCCATAATGGCCTTCGCCCGCTCTCTGGGAGAGTTTGGAGCTACTATCATGTTTGCCGGCAACTTTCAGGGCAGGACGCAGACCATGCCTCTGGCCATCTATACAGCCATGCAAGGCGATCTGGACGTCTCCCTGTGTATTGCCATAATACTGGTGGCCATTTCATTTGTGGTCATATTCCTGGTAAAGACTCTAACCCGGCGGGTGTATAAGAATGCTGGAAATTGACATTAAAAAGGGGCTTCGGGATTTCGATCTCGAGGTTAAAATGATGATCAAAGAAGGCGAGATCCTGATGCTGGTGGGGGATAACGGCTGTGGGAAGACCAGCCTGCTGAATTTAGTGGC
>NZ_DAIK01000099.1:0-22765 GCF_002496085.1 Methanosaeta sp. UBA458
CTCAATTTTATAGCCGGAGTATGCAGGCCTTTGGTCCGGCAGACTATCCGGGATGCCAGAGCATGAAATTCGATTTCGCTCTCGCCGGTCTGAAGGGCATGATTGTGGCAGTGGGGGCAGCGGAGGGGACAGCCGCGCAGGAATACGACCAATGCCGCCTTTCCCAGCCAGTCCACCGTGGATAGAGGGACTATGCCCCCAAAGTTGACCAACAGCTCATCACCCGCTTTTTTCTGGCAGAATAAGACTCATCTCTTTGCCGGCGATCCTGGTCAGCCTCTCCACAAGCTCTGACTGCTTTGACCCCATCCTCTCCTCCAGCATCAAAAGGTCCTTGCGGCTCTGCTCCAGCGCAGCATCGAGCTTTATCAGGGCTTTCTTATCCTGAGAGATGGCGTCTTTCAATTGAAGCGCCTCTTTGCTGCTCTCCTTCAACTGAACCTCCAGGGATTTGATCTCCTCTGCCAGGCTGAAATGGCGGGACCGGGCCAATTCCAGCGACCTCTTCCCGATCAGCTGGTCGATATGATCCAAGACCTTCTCCTTCTTTCGATCCTTCAATCCCAGGGTGGCCAGGTGAGCGCGCAACTCCTCCAGGGATCCAGCAATTTCATTATCCGAGACATGGGCGGGATTGTTCATCAGCTGCAGGAAAACCTCGCCATGCTCGAGGCTGATCCTGTCGCTCGAGCTTTGCTTGGTGATCCTGCCCAGGGCCTTGGTCAGGGGAGAGATAAGGGATCTCAGCTCCTCTTCTGTCTGGATCTTCTCCCTTTTTTTCTCCTCCAGGCTCTTTTTCAGCTCTTCGGTCCTTCTGCCCAGCTCGCTTGCCGCCAGATTCCTTATTCTCTCCTCATGATCCCTCAGCCGAGCAGCAGTGCTGCCAATGAGCGCCTCCTCTCCGGCCACCTTCTTCTTCAAGGAGTCTATGGCCACGAGGCCCTTTCCAAGCTCTTCTGCCAGCTCCTTTGAGTACCAGATCTCCTCAGACAGCTTCCTTCTCTTGCCGATCATCTCTTCCAGCTCGACCAAAGTGCGGCTGATCTGGCCCAGATCGGAGTTTATGCTCTCCAGGCTCTTGGGAAAGATGGCAGCTACATAGCGCTGCGCCCTTCCAAAGGTGGTCACCGTTCTCTCCAGGCCCTTGACCAAAGCCCAGTGGTGCTCGCTGGCGGACTGAAGATCCATTTTCCTGGGAGGATCTATCTTCTCTTCCAGCGATTCCATTTGCTTGACCACCTCACCCCGGGCGGCGAGCCCTGCCCTGAGGAGCTTTGGAGGAGTGGAAGGGTCCGGCTCGGCCGAGGCCAGTCTGGAGACGTCTTGAGAAAGCTCTTTTGCTTGATCCTCAAGATGGCGATATATCTCGGAGAGGCTCTTCTCCCATCCAGCGGAGGTCTCCTTATCCTCCAGCCAGGAAATTACATCCTCCAGCCTCAGGCTCTCCCCCGCCTCCGATCCCGATCCCGAGAAGATCTTCCTCAGCCAATTCAAGGCAGTCTCCCCTGCTTTGGCCTTCTTGCCTTTGTCTTGTTTGCAGGCGGCCGTTCTCCTGGAGGCTGCGCTTCGCTTGCTGCTTGATTTTTCGTAATCCCGTTCACCTCTTCCTCTCCGTCTTTTCCATATCCTTCAATGGCTTCATCTGATCTCATCCCGTCCATCCTCTCCTCACGAGCCAGCTGAAGGAGGACCTTCTCTGCGATCTTCGGTCCAAGAAGCCTGGCGATCTCCACCGGATCTGTGCTCTTAAGCTTCTCCCGGTTGGTTATGCCGGACTGATGGAGCTTTCTTGCCCTCACCCGTCCCACTCCCTTCAGATCCAGCAAGGATAAGAGATCCTGGCCGGCGCCATAATGGAGGCGAACCGATAGCTGCTCCGCCCTGTAGGTGATTCCCAGATCAAGGTGCTTGGACAGCTCTGCTAAAGAGTGCATCAGCCACTCCGCGGTCTCCGCAGACCGGCGGATGTCACCCGGTCCGATGCGATACCGGTCGCTTATAAGCTCCTCTTTAACCTCACCGATCCAGTCGAACAGCATAGAGGAGGTCTTGGCCTCGCGGAGGAGATAATCATAATTCTCCTCATTGAACAGCTCGCTCTGATTGAGATCGATGAACTCCTCCACCCAGCCGTCTGCCGACTGGATGTAAAGCAATGCCATATCCGGAGTCATGGTTATGAGATGGATGAGGGAGAGGTCGGTGGGCTTTCTCACTGTAGCTTCTTTGCCGTTTTTCTCCTCCCGCCCCCCCTTCTCTGCCAGGTTCTCCAACATGATGACCGCGCTCAAGGGGTCGATATACAGCTTGGAGACCAGAGAGCCCAGCTTTGTTGGCGTAAGGTCGCCCTCCGGACTGTCCACGATCATTCCGTTATCTGAGAGGAAGGCGAGAACCTTCTCCAAAGCAGCATCCAGGTGCCAGGGATCCTGCTGATAAGCATAAAATGTGGTGGCAATGAACTCCTTCAGCTCGCCCTCCGTCCGGGCAAAACCGGCGGTGATGGTGGAGAGGATATGAGTGCGCAGAGCGCTCTCGCTGGCCAGTTTCGACCAGATCTCCTCAGGCGAGCCGTCGATATAATGCTCCTTCAGATTACGCATCTCCGAGTCGTCCTTGGCCATGAGGAAGGATTCGCCATAAGGATCCAGCCCCGGCCTTCCCGCCCTGCCCGCCATCTGGCGGTACTCGATCACCGGTATGGGGACCATTCCCGAGCCGTACTCATACCTCCGGTAGCTCTTGATCAGCACCCTGCGCGCGGGCAGGTTCAGGCCGGCAGCCAGGGTCGGAGTGCTGGCGATGACCTTGATCCTGTTCTCCCGGAAACCCTGCTCAACCAGCCTGCGCTGATCGGGCAGGAGGCCTGCATGATGAAATGCAATGCCTCTGGAGACACATGAGGCCAGGCGATGGCAGGTCTCGCTCTCTCCTGTGGCCAGGATGCTTTCCGACAGGGTCTCGGCCTTTGGATCTGGAGGAATCAGGTTGCTGAGCTTGATGGCTGCAGCCTCGGCATTCTTGCGGGAGTTCTCGAATATCAGAATCTGGGCGTCCTGAGAGAGGGTGTCTCTGACCAGGGCGATAGACTCGTCCTTCTTCTCATCCTTCTTCGCCTCAAGAGCCCTCTCTTCGTCCGAGAAGACCAGCCTGCCCTTGCAGATGACCCCCTCCTTCAGAGCTATGGGCCTCCAATCGCTGCTCACCAGCTCTGCATCCAGCCAGTCTGCCAGTTCTCGGGAGTTGGCCACCGTCGCCGAAAGGCCGATGATCTGCAATCCAGAGTTAGAGCGACGCAGCTTGGTGATGGTCATCTCCAGGGTAGGACCCCGGCCAACGTCGTTTAAGAGGTGGATCTCATCGATCACCAGAACGGCCAGGTCTCGAATCCAGGAGGCGCCGTTTCTCATCAATGAGTCCGCCTTCTCTGAGGTGGCGATGATGATCTGATTTCTGCCCAGGCGTTCGTCCTTCTTATCGAAGTCGCCTGTGCTTATGCCTACGCTCACGCCCAGATCTTTGAATCTTTGAAAAGAATCGAACTTCTCTGCTGCCAGGGCGCGCAGAGGGACGATGTAAAGGGATCGCTTCGACTGCAAAGCGGCTTTGAGCATGGCCAGCTCCGCCAGGAAGGTCTTGCCCGAAGCGGTAGCCAGGGCAAGAAGCATGTTTTTGCCTTCCAGAAGGCCTCGTTCCACGGCTTGTGCCTGTGGCGGATAAAGCTCGTTATACCCCTGCCCTTCGTAAAGCTCGATGGCCTCCTGGGGCAGCCAGCGGCTCAAATCCCTAATCTCCAGCATCAATCTCCCTTTCGGCTCGATAACTTCAAGACGTCCTATCTCGACCGATCTTCTATATGACCTTCAAGGATCTGCCCGGGCTCCTCTAATCTTAAATACTACGTGAAAGTAGTACCTGCGGGATAATAACCTGGACAGGAACGAAAAAAGAATTACCGTCATCATATAAATGCATCTTCCATGGAGAGAACCTAATGTATGCCGATCGGATAAAGAATCTCCCGCCGTACCTTTTTGCCGGCATCGATAAGGCGAAACAGGAGGCAAGGGCAAAAGGCGTGGACGTAATCGATCTGAGCGTTGGCGATCCGGATCTTCCGACGCCCGATCACATTGTTCAGGCCTTAAAGCAGGCGGCGAATGACTCATCGAACCATCAGTACCCATCTTATGAGGGAAAACTCGCCTTCCGGAATGCAGTGGCAGACTGGTATAAAAAGACCTTTGATATTGATCTGGATCCAAAGAACGAGGTGCTCACTCTGATCGGCTCCAAGGAGGGTATCGCTCATGCACCGCTGGCCTTCATCAATCCGGGAGACGTGGCGCTTGTCCCTGATCCTGCTTACCCGGTTTATGCAACGGCCACGGCCTTCGCCGGCGGAGAGCCCGCCATAATGCCGCTTTTGAGGGAGAACGGCTTTTTGCCGGACCTCGATGCCATCCCGGCAGATGTCGCCCGACGGGCGAAGATCATGTTTCTCAACTATCCAAACAACCCCATCGGTGCTACGGCTAGCGAGAAGTTCTTCGGAGAATTGGTCGACTACGCTCGGGATCATAATATCATAATAATGCACGACAATCCCTACTCCGAGATCTACTACGATGGCAATAGATCCCTGAGCATTCTGGAGATAGATGGGGCAAAGGAGGTTGCCGTGGAGTTTCATTCCCTCTCCAAGACCTACAACATGACCGGCTGGAGGATAGGATCGGTCGTGGGCAATGCCGATGTCCTGGCCGGGATAGGCAAGGTCAAGAGCAACATCGATTCGGGAACCTTTGGCGCAGTGCAGGATGCAGGAATCGTGGCCTTGAGCAGCCCAAAAGAAGTGGTGGATGAGATCCGCAAGGTCTACCAGCAGCGGATAGAGATCCTGTACAAGGCCCTCAAGGATATCGATCTAGTACTGGAGAAGCCCAGGGCGACGCTATACCTCTGGGCCTGGGTAAAAGGAAGCTCCATCGATTATGCTGCAAAGCTGCTGGAGAGGACAGGGATAGTGGCCACGCCTGGTCTCGGATTTGGAAAGTACGGCGAGGGCTACATGCGCTTTTCCATCACCAGAGAGACGAAGAGGGTAGAAGAGGCAGCAAGGCGCCTGGAGAAGATGAAGGATTAGGTGGATTCGAGCCACAGAAAGTCTGGAGGGAACCATATTGCTTGAAAGTTATTCCGCAAAAGAAGTCGAGGCCAAGTGGCAGAGGATCTGGGAGGAGAATGCGATCTTTGAGCCGGAGCCTGATGAGCGCCAGAAGTTTCTCTTGACCATACCCTATCCTTATTTGAATGGTAATCTGCATGCCGGTCACACCCGCACATTCACCATAGGAGATGCATATGCCCGCTACAAGAGGATGAGGGGCTACAATGTCCTCTTCCCTATGGGGTTTCATGCCACAGGAACGCCCATCGTGGGCCTGTCCGAGCTCATAGCCAACAAAGATCCTCTCATCTGGGGAGTCTACACCCGGCTGCATGGCATTCCTGAGGAGGAGCTGGCCAGCCTGAATACGCCGGAGAAGATAGTGCTCTATTTCCGACGCCAGGCCAAAGCAGCAATGCAGTCCATCGGCTACTCCATAGACTGGAGGCGAGAGTTCACCACCACTGATCCCGCTTACAGCAAGTTCATCGAATGGCAGTTCGGCATACTGCGAAATCTCGATTATGTGGTCAAGGGCAGCCACCCGGTGCGCTGGTGTCCGCACGACAAGAATCCGGTGGAGGACCATGACATCCTCAAGGGCGAGGATGCCACCATTATGGACTTCGCCCTGATCAAGTTCAAGATGGGGGATGCGATTATGCCCTGTGCCACCCTGAGGCCGGAGACCGTCTTCGGCGTGACCAACCTCTGGCTGAACCCAAGTGTCACTTATGTCATGGCGAGGATCAACGACGAGAACTGGATCGTCTCGAAAGAGGCCTATGAGAAGCTGACCTATACCGACCGAGCTGTGGCCTGGGGAGCGGAGATACCCGGAATTGAGCTTATCGGCAAGAGGGTGACCAATCCGCTCACCGGGGCGGAGGTGCTCGTTCTGCCCGCAGGGTTCGTGGATCCAGACAATGGCTCAGGGATTGTGATGTCCGTTCCAGCCCATGCCCCTTACGATTATCTGGCACTGAAGGATCTGTACGAGGAAGACCTGAGCCAGTATGGCATCAAAGAGGACCTGAGAGCAATCGAGTTCATATCCCTGATAGAGTCGCCTGGCTACGGGGAGTTCCCGGCAGTGGAAGCAGTGAAAGAGCTCGGGGTCCGGGATCAGAATGACCCCAAAGCGGAGGAAGCGACCAAAATGGTCTACCGCCGCGAGTTTCATAACGGAGTTCTCAAGCCCAACACCGGCCGCTACGCGGGCGTGGCGGTGAGCAAGATCAAGGACCTGCTGCTCAGGGATCTGATCGATCGAGGGATAGCCGAGATCTTCTATGAGTTCTCCGAGACCCCGGTGATCTGTCGCTGCGGCACCAGGTGCGTTATCATGATGGTGCGGGACCAGTGGTTCCTGGAGTACTCCAATCCCGAGTGGAAGGGCAGGGTTTTATGGTGCCTGTCCAGGATGAACATAATACCACCGGAGTTCCGGGTGGAGTTCGAGAACAAGATCGACTGGCTGAAGGACAAGGCCTGCGCCAGGCGGAAGGGTCTGGGAACTCACCTCCCCTGGGATAAGGAGTGGCTGATTGAGTCCCTGGGAGACTCGACCATTTACATGGCCTACTACATCCTGGCCAAGTATGTCAATGCGGGGATGAAGATCGACAACCTGCCACCGGAGTTTTTCGAGTACATCTTCATGGATAACGGTGATGCGGCTAAAGTGGCGGATCTGACCGGCCTCCCTGGTCAGACGGTGCAGCAGATTCACGACGACTTCGCCTACTGGTATCCCGTAGATCTGCGCACATCGGGCAAGGACCTGGTGGCCAACCATCTGCTCTTCTTCCTCTACCATCATGTGGCCATATTCCCGGAGCAGCTCTGGCCGAAGGCTATAGCCGTGAACGGCTTTGTCTCCCTGGAGGGGCAGAAGATGTCCAAGTCCAAGGGACCGCTCCTCACATTGCGCCAGGCGGTGGCGGAGAACGGAGCGGATGTGACAAGGCTCTACATTCTGGGCAATGCCGAGGGGACGGCGGATGTGGACTGGAGAAATGATGGGGTTGAGGCCACCCATGCTCATCTGGACCGGTTCTACAATCTGGCGCGGGAGATAATGGCGGACAGGAATATCGACGAGAATGCGGAAAAGACGCTCATCGACCGCTGGATGCTCTCCCGGCTGCAGAGGCGGATTGTCCAGGCCACGGAGGCCATGGAGGAGATTCAGACCCGCAGGGCTCTGCAGAGTGCGTTTTATCTGCTGATGGGAGACCTGCGCTGGTATCAACGCCGGGGAGGGAAAAACCAGCTCCGTGCAGTGCTGTCGGCCTGGGTGAGGATGATGTCGCCCTTCATCCCTCATATCTGCGAGGAGCTCTGGGCCTCGGGCCTTGGCCAGGGATATGCCTCTAGAGCAGAGTGGCCGGTGGCGGATGAGTCCCTGATCGATGTGCGGGCGGAGAAGGCAGAAGATCTCCTGGAGAGGACGCTGAACGATGTGCAGGAGATCGTCAATGTCACAGGGACCAAGCCCGCCAAGATCACCCTTTACACCACTCCCCGGTGGAAGAAGGAGATGCTGCGCCTTGCCGTGGCCGCTGCAGCGGGAGGAAAGCTGGACATGGGTGCGTTGATGAAGGAGGCAATGGCCAATCCGGCGATAGCCGAGCACAAGAAGGATGCTCCCAAGTATGCTCAGAAGCTGGCCAAGGCGGCGCATTCGCTCTCTGCGGAAGCGCTGGGCCTTGACGAGTACGAGACCCTGACCCTGGAGAGGGAGTATCTGGCGAGTGCATTGGGCGCGCCGGTGGAGATCTTTTCGGCTGAGGAGGCGGGAGCGGATCCCAAGGGCAAGAGCCGTCAAGCGGAGCCGGGGAGGCCGGCGATATATATTGAGTGAATCTCGTCTGCCCTTTTTCTTTATGGGAAAGAGGAGATGCAAATGAGCTCTGTTGCCCACGATTGCTGCTGCAAAATAGGCAAGATGCGTGAGGGCAGGCATGATTTCATGGCCAGGATTGAGGATGAGATCATTGTCATCAAGGATGTCACGGTCCTTATCTGCGATACTTGCGGCGAGATCGAATACACTCTGGAAGTATCAAGAGAAATCGACCGGATCAGGAAGGAATTCTTAGCTGGACGGCTGCGAGCCCGGCCCCTGGCGGCGAAGGAGGTCGTATTCAAGCCCCAGCGCGCAGACTCGATTGCATGAGCGTCTTCTGCCTAAAGATTCTCTCAGGAAGGTTCCGATATAGGCGCAGCAGAAAGAGGCGTAAGGGCCGGGAAAACCAGCGATCAATCGTGTGATGCCTCTCCTCGCTTCACAAATCCGCCAGGCTGAGAATCGAACTCAGATGAGTTGCTTCTATTCCTAGATTCCTGCAAATATTGAATAATGGGTAGTCCTGTGTTAATACGCAGGCGCTATTATTTCTTGCACATAAAATTATAGATGAGTCCGCGAAGCCGAATTTCCAGGCATTCGAGCCAAGATATTCATCTGATATTATTTCATTCTTGGTTACATAAATTTCATTAATTTGTTCAAGGTATCTAATATTTGAATCAAATAATTCCTTTTTATCTTTTTTATTGCTAATATCATTATCTATAAGGTTCCAGGCCTCTGAGAGAATTCCTGGAGTTATTATTCGCTCCTTTGTGTGATTCAAATACTGCATTAAGATATCGTAATGCACCTCATTGCAGGGACCACCATCATATTTTAATCTCTTAATTCCTGGAATCATTTCAGGATCATGATTTCCGGCGAGAAATAACAGAAACGGCCCAGTATCGAGAACTACTCTAGCAGGGAATTTGACTGAGCCTTTCAACATCAAGGATTGCTCCCTCGCTGTCGACGATAACCTTGAACTCCTTGCCTGCATCCTCGAATAGATCCTGGACCAAACAAATTACTTCCCAGTTATCTCCATCCCTCTTCACAGAAATGGTTTCAAAGATAAATTTTATTATCGACTTAGTATCCTGGAAATACTTCTTGGCCGCCATCGCGGCACCTTTAGCATCCATATGATCACCTGAAACCTATCTACATTATATTTAGCTCCCTCTTAAATTTTCCCCCAAAAAGTGCCAGAAAGGAATGCGATTCCTATCTCCAGAATCCAGCGAGTGGACACTGCCCCTCGCCAACGCCAGGCGCCCTCCCGCAAGAGCCTGCGTGCACGTGCACGGGCTCGTGGGCGGCAGGTAAATGAGCAAGTGCAAAGATGCGAAAGGCTTTATCTGATTGCCGTGGATATTATTGCGATGTTCGCAGAGTACATCCAGGCAGCAATGGATCAGGCCACCTACGAGATCATCGATGACCCTGAGCCCTTTTATGGCGAGGTGCCCGAGCTGGAGGGCGTATGGGCAACCGGCAAAACCCTGGAAGACTGCCGCAGGGAGCTGCAAGAAGTCATCGAGGGCTGGATTGCATTGAAGCTGAGATTTGGTCATCCAATTCCCGCCATCGGCGGGCATTCGATCAATGCATCAGCGGAGCCGGTGTCCATTGTCGAATAAGCTTTTGCCGGTCCCAAGAAGAGAGCTCATCCGGCGGTTGGGCAAATTGGGATTCGTGGGTCCTTTTCCTGGTGCTGGTCACGAGTATATGTCAAGGGGCCTTTTAGAGGTACGTATTCCGAATCCTCATGGAAGCGATATCAGTACTGCTCTCCTGCAAAAGATCTTGAAGAGAGCTGGAATAAGCAGAGAGGAATGGTTTGATACCGACTAGATAGCTGGGCGCTTCTCAGCACGTTCAATGGTGTGGCTATGGCAGGCTCCGGCTAGTGAGGAAGCGCCTTGATTCATTCCTTAAGTCCGTGCCTGTCGCATTGAGACTGAATGCATATGGAATAATCGCATCCAATCCACCAGGATTCCTCAGAGCGTTGCACTTTCATAGCACCCAAACGCTTGCCCGCACGGACGCGATTCGCCCACCTGCGAGGGCACGCACATGCACGGGCGCAGCGCATGGCAGCCACAGCCGGCCCAGCCCGCCTAGAGCAGTGCCGGGCGAAATTCCTAGCCAGCTACTGAGACCTATGGTCTATCCTTTGGTCTCATGCTACCTGATATGAGACTCCGATCTCCTGGAACTCCGCTGTTTCTTTTCGCTCCAGCTTGGACCTAATCTGTTCAAACTTTCTCACAGTCTCCTGAGAGTACAGCCGTTCTCCACAGCGCAGGCAGACCTCCGCGCAGACCTTTAATACGGCGGTATTGACGCCCCCACGCAGTACCTTTTCAACCTGCTTTTCAATCAGATCCCCACCACAGACAGGACATTTTTCAAACGGTATGCTATTCATTTCTTCCTCACTTTGCAGTCGATCCATCGATTCGGATCTGGACGGTAGACCGTGATCAGGACCGCCCACCCGTTCAACTCGCTATAGGCCCAAACGCTGTGAACCGGATCGCCGGCAAAGGTTTGACCGAAGATCAGAACACTTGGATAAGGTGAATCGTCTGCGTACTCTTCGATCACAACTCCATGCAGAGCCGAAAAGTAGATCTCGTCAAACTTGAGCTCGTCAGCATTGGCTTCTTCATAGGCGTGATCGGTTATTCTAACATGGCCTAGCTGAATGGCTTCCAAGATGTCAGCGAGTTTTGCCCGGCTTCCTCCAACCACGTATTAATAAATTCGTATTATGATAATTAAAGGTTATGTCAAATGATTTTGCGCTTTATCTAGATTCACTATGGCGGCATAGGTAAGTGCCCGAACGAGTGCCCCGCACAATGCCTGGCACCCACTCCCGCAAGAGCGCGCGTGCATGTGCACGGGCTCGGGGGTGGCAGGGCCGAGAGAAAGCAAGAATGAGCTTGCCAATCAAAGGAAGTCTGGTGACCGCTCCCCGGAATCAAGGCGGGGCACGATTCATCCCACCTCTAAAGAGTCGGGAATTCCCTGCCCCTACACCCCGTCGTTCCTCAGAAGGTCCAGCTGACTTGAATAGCCAGAAAAGCCCCTCTCTTCAAAGACGTATTCCTCACCTGATTTTGATCGCAGCGTTCCTTGCAGGAGGGCTAGTTGCTGGAGGTCCAGACGGTCGGGCATCGGCCTGGGATAGTCGAGCACTGTGGGAATGCTCTCAAATACCCCAACCGCAAGTTCCAGGCTCCAATCCCCATTATCTGCTGAGATGTTGTATCGGGCAGGATGGACCATAGTGGCATTATCGATGGCGTATTCTGAATAATCAGCGTATTTCGCCTTCACCTGCCCCCCTGAGAACTCTATTGACTCGCCCTCCTTCTGAATTCCCAGATATGCCTTGGGATTATCCTCTGTTCTGTTCTCCCAGATCTCTCTGTAGCTCAGGCTGAAGTTCTTAGCGGGGTTGGAAGCCTCTGCCCAGGTGAACTGGGGATCATTCAGGGGAAATCTGCCCCATATGTGGTCATGATAGCCAGTCCCGTCAATATCCACCGTCCTGTTGCCGATGGTGAAGCTGCCGGTCACGTTGGCTGATGGCATATAGACCAGCCACTTCATCCAACCGGATTGGCCTGTCTTTGTCTGAGTGGGAATAGCATACCAGGGATCCGCGGCTGCCTCGTAGACCAGGTCCCACCGAAAAAGCTCGCTGGTGGCCTCATCCTCGACCTCTCCCCGAATATGGATCCTCCCCTCTTGATCAGAATAAAAGCCGTTTTTGTCGATATCGAACATGGGAGAATTGCGATCCCCGCCAAATCCCCGGCTCTGATGAGATCCCAATATCGGAATTTGGCCATTCTGCAGCAAAATAACCTGGACCTGAATCCTCCGGTATGCCGTCAGGTTGTCCGGATCGCTCAAAAGGAAGGTAAGCATGAAGTGAGTGTCCCCATCCCGCCCATTGAAGTACCACCATTCATTGTAGAGCTGGTCGTCGATTCCATTTTTCATATAGTGGTAGGCATCGTCCCTGGGATCGGCATTGACTGCAGATACTGCGCTTGATAACAGGAAGATTGCAGATGAAGCTATTGCCACAAATATTATTGATGCCACTAATGCCCGATTCGATATTAATGCTGGATGAAGCACATCATTTTTCATTTCTGCATCTCCCATCTTCGCTTCTGCTCATTCATTGCTAAATCGCTACCATGTAGTCTATTCCATGATCCTCTAAATATAACCATCTTTTCATATAAACATCTTTTCATGCGATTCCCAGGCGCAATTGGCGGCTGAGCAGGCGAATAGCTTCTCTTGGGTCCTTCGCCCTCAACGTCCCGGCAATATCCCAGCTTCCCAGGCTGATCACGGCTTTATTCATCTTCAGGGCCAGGGCGATCTCGGATAGAGTCCCATACTCGCCGGGCAGAGCAATAACTGCATCCGAGCTCCTCACAATTATCGCATTCCTGGCATGGCTCATGCCTGTGGCCACGCTAATTCCCACATAGGGATTGGCATCCTTCCTGTCCCCGGGCAGAATTCCCACCACCGTTCCCCCGCTCTCTGCTGCACCCTTACATGCTGCCTCCATAACCCCACCCAGGCCACCGCAAATGAGGGTGTGCCCCTCCGCTGCCAGGAGCCTCCCAAGCTCCTCTGCCATCTCCCGGACGCAAAGGCTGCAGTCTCCACCTCCTACTACTGCTATTTGTATTCTGATTCCTCCCTAAGACGATAATTCCGCCAGACCCTCTCATTAGACCGGCAGCAGCAATTCCTCGACCGTTCCATTCAGACAGGCTCACTTTTCGAGAGGGCCTTATAAGATCATGATGACGTTTTTCCCTCTGTGGCAAAGAACCATCCGGTAGAAGACGATTATGCCCAGGGACATGGTATCAAGTCTCTTTGAAGGCATATTCATAGATAGCGCCAAAATTGTGAACATGTTATATGCAGAACAGATATATGCAGACCAAAAGTATAAATATAATTAGGCATTAGTATGAATGGAATCTCATGATTCAGGGGGTAAGACAATAATGATAAAGAGGTTTGCATTGCCTTTCGTTCTGGCAGTTCTTATAATTCCCTCATTTGCTCAGGGGGGTGCTGGATACGGCGCAATAGATATTCTGGGAAAGTATGGTGGAATACTTGAATTGGAAGCTTCTGCCTTTGTATTTCCAGAATATACAGATGTCAATATAGATACTCTGAAAATTGGAAACGATCGGGCTTTAGCCATTGGTCCCGGTATAGATCCTATTGCTACAAACAATCTGCTGATCAAGAAGAATCAGAATTCAGGAGACTGCAATTGCTGCTCTGAGGACAGCCCGACAAATGCCAATGTGTCACCCAGCTGTCTGGATTGCTGCAATAAGGTCAATATCGATCAGATCGGCGCTGGCAACAGGGATGCTATAGCATTGGGGCTGTCTGAGGCAACCAATAACGTCAAGATCGTTGCCAATCAGCAGTGATAGTAAAATCCAGTAGCTTGATCCCGTAAAGGCATTATTGGGCCCGCCCACTTCCTTTTTGGGGGCTGAAAGCAACTTTTTTTGCATAGCTCTTAAGAAAGCAAAAATTTTCAGCCAAACCACAGAGACGCAGAGGGGCTATAATCTCTGCCGGATCCCACTTCCATAATTGGGCGAAGAACCATATTCTAGCCTATCGCCATAATGATCTGTGAATGAGTTAGGAAATGGCTGGCATGAGTCACCTTAATCTGGCTTGGCATCAGCAGAAGAAACGCCATCAATATCCATAAGGATCTTCTCATAGCGCTCCACGATCCTCTCCACTATGTCCATATCGTAGGGCTGGTGGACAGGCACCTGAATTTCGGCCTCCATCTGGGCAGAGCTGGGCGCTGCTCTCAGCCCCCCCTCCTGAACATCCAAACGGAGATCGCGGGCGATATCCTCGATCATGGGAGTCAGAGGCTTGATCGGCCTTGCCTTCTGCGCCCTTTTGCGAAACCTCTTCAGGAGCCGATCAACCTCTGCCGCCAGTGGCTCCACATCGCCCGATTCTGCTGCCCGGACTATCTGCTCTGCGCTCTCTTTAAGCTGGGAGAGGGTTCGAACACCTGCCTCTATGAGATCTCCGCAGTAGTGTTCTCTCACCCTCTCCAGGTAGCCGGGAGCAATTATCAGAAGGTCGATCTCCTCGAGCCGGGATAGGTCCTCTTCTCCTGGGTTGTATGGATTGACCACCAGATAGTCCAGGCCCAGGCGCAGGGCGAGGGTCCTGTACATGGGACTGACCCCTACCAGCTTTTTGTTCTGCAGAAGAGCCTTTCTCACCGCCTCGGGATTGGAGGAGGTGATGCCGAAGTAGTCGGCAAATCCGGGAGTGGTGGTGAGAAGCTTGGTCCGGCTGTGCTTGACCGCATTGATCAGGCCTCTTTTCTCCAGTTCCTTCACGTGCTCATAGCTCTTGTTCCCCCTGATCTGCACCAGCTCGCTCTGCTTGATGGGCTGCTTATAGGCGATGATGGCCAGGGTCCTGATCAGGGGCGCCTCGATCTCCTTGGGAGCGAAGGAGAGAACCCGTCCCGCCAGCATGGAGTGGACCTGCATGGAATAGCCATCTCCTATGCTCTTGATCTCTATTCCCGAGCTGCGACTGGCATACTCCTGGGCTAGGTCGCGGGCAGCCTCCTCGGCCATCTGGAGGGAGAGGCCGGAGATATCCGCCAATTCTCGGGGACTGAGCGTCCTGCCTGCAGCAAAAAGAGCGGCTTCGATAACTACTTTAGCGCTGGAATCCGTCATCAGATCGACCAATAGAGACTCTTTTTCCGGAAAGGATTTAAGCTTGCCCTAGGGATGTCGGTGTCAGAGAAGAGGCTTTGGCGACGCCCGGGCCACTGATCCGCTCAGGGATGTCTTTTCACAAACAGGTCCCCGAATATCTCCTCTTGCTCCAGCCACACCTGCTTTCTCTGGGCCATGAAGAGGAGCGAGACGTAGTTGGTCACCCCGTCCTCATTCAGTCCATCTCTGCTGTTAATATCCAGGAAGGTGATGGTCTTCTTCTCCATGAACATATCATCCAAAATGGGTCCCAAGAACCTGATCCTCTCCTCGATCCCTTCATCGTGTGAGAGGTCCAGTGCCTTCTCCTCAGTGGAGGGCCAGCGGTCCCTCATGGCCTTTCTCCGGCCGACCATCTCCGCCTTCTTCAGCTCCGAGATCAGCTCTTCTAAGGTTACCGGCCTCTTGGTGCGCCTCCTCACTGGCGGGCGGGGAAGGGTGCTCTCCCTCTCCTCTTCCCAGACCTCCTCCCCCACCTCCTCCAATTCAGGCTCTGGCTCCTCATCTGCCACCTCCTTTTGCCCTTCCATGGAGTCGGACTTCATCCTCAGGAGAATGCTGGCATAAAGGAGTGTCCTGGCCGGTATTCGCAGGTCTCTCTTCTCCAGGGAGTCGATGTACTGCAAAAACTTCTCTGTGGTCCTGGCAATATCAATATCCCAGGGATCGATATCCCCTCTACGAGCAAGCTCCACCAGAACCTCCGCCGGCTCGCCGAACTCGAAATCGCGGGGATTCTTCATGAATGGATCTTCGGACAAGTCCTACCTCAGCTGGTGCATATGCCGGTCACCGTGGTGATGTTGTTCTCTTGCATGGTCACGCCCAGGGTGAACTTCGACTGCAGTATCATCGGCTTTCTCAGGGACACCACAATGAACTGGGCCTGGGCAGAGATCTTCTTGATCAGCTTTGCCACCCTCTCCACATTGGCTCCATCCAGGAACATGTCGATCTCGTCCATAGCGTAGAAGGGCGCAGGCCGGAACATCTGAATGGAGAAGATGAAGGAGAGGGCGGTCAGGCTCTTCTCCCCTCCGGACATGGCCTCCAGGCGGTGGAAGGGCTTTCCCGCCGGCCGGGCCTTGATGGTCATCCCCCCGCTCAAGGGATCCTCCGGGTTCTCCAGGATCAGGTCGCCTTCTCCCCGGGATAGCTCCTGGAATATGTTCTTGAAGTTCTTGTTGATCTCATTGAAGCTGGATAAGAATGCCTCCTTTTTCATCTGGTCATACCTCTCCAGCTTATCGATGATAGCTTCCCTCTCCTCCCTTAGAGTGGTCCTCCTCAGAGCCAGGAAGTCATAACGGGTCAACACATGATCGTACTCGTCGATGGCCAGCATGTTCACCGGCTCCAGGTCTCTCATGAATTGGGTCAGGGCCCGGATCTTCTCAGCCACGGTATTGCTATCCGGCGGCTCCTGGGTCGAGTCTACGCCGCTCTGTTCGATCTCTCTTCGCAGTCCCTCCACCCTCATCTGGATGACATCCCTGGCGGAGAGGCTGGCATCCAGACGAGCTTGAATCCGGTCCATCTCCCGTTCCATCCTGTCGATAGCCCGCTGCATGGTGATGGTCTTCTCAAGAAGCTCTACGCGCACTCCTTTGAGGCCGTGCAGCTCCACTTCGATCTCCGCCTCCCTGGACTTCATCCCATCCAGTTCCAAATTTAGGCTCTGGATCATGGTCATGGCAGCCTCCTTCTGCTCTGCTGCCTCTGCCTTCTCCGATTCCAGTAGCTCCTTTTTGGATGAGATCTCCTTTTGCTTCTCGATTATGCCCTCTTCCCGGATCTTGTCCTTGAGGATCTCGGCATCGATCTCGGCTATCCGGTCCTGCAGCCTTCTAATCTCCGATTTGGCCGCGTCTGCCTTGCGATTCAGCTCGGGGATCGCTGAGCCTGAAAGGTCGGCCTCTATCCGGCCTATCGTCTCATTCATGGATGCCAGGGTCGCCTCAGACTCCCGGATCTCCCCCTCCAGAGCGTCCAGCCTTCCCTTATAGCTGAGAAACTCGCTCTCCATCTGCACGAGCCGCTCGCGCTTCTCAGAGATGCTCTTCTCCAGCCGGGGCTTTGACCCCGCCATCTCGTCCGCCTGGAAGGTCTTCTTGGAGATGGACCGGTTCAGCTCCTCCACCTCTCGGGTTATGTGGGAGATCTGCTCCTCCATCCGGTCCAATCTCTCCAGAAGTTTCCCGCGCTCGGCATCGGCGTTGGCAATCCTCTCCGATAGCTCCAGGAGCTTCTTTCCCTCCTCTGCCGCGAACTTCATCCTGGTCCTATAGTGGCCTCCGGTCATCGCTCCGGACCTCTCCACCAGATCCCCTTCTAAAGTGACCATCCGGTAGCGGCCCATGAGAGCTCGGGCGTGGTTTAAACTCTCTACCACTAAAGTATCGCGAAATACATACCAGAAAGCCCCCTGAAACTTGGGATCAAAGTCGATCAGCCTGAAGGCATAGTCAACTATCCCCTCGTAGTTGGGCTTGACCGAAGGGCTGCCCCGGTCCAGCTTATTCAAGGGGAGAAACGTGGCCCTGCCGATCTGGGACCTCTTCAGATATTCAATGGCCCGGGCGGCATCCTCGTCCGTGGCGGCGACAATGCTCTGCATACGCGCTCCTGCAGCCACTTCCAAAGCGACAGAAAAGCGCGACTGAACGTTCCCCAGTTCCGCTACGGTGCCATAAAGGCCGGGGAGCATACCATTCTTGAGAGCAGTGCGGATGGCGTCCACCGCCCGGCTGAATCCGCCTTTGTCCTCTGCCGCCTTAATCCGGCTGTCGGTGCGGGCGAACTCGCTCTGCAGCTTATTCATCTCCCTCTCTGCCTCGGCGATCTCCCGGCGCAGCCTGAGTCTTGCGCTCTCCAGGTCATCCCGATCCTTCTCCAGCTCCATCGCTCGGCTGTTGAGCCCGGCCAGCTCCTCTTTCAGTTGTTCGGCCTCATGATCGCTGCCGGCCAGGGCATCCATGGCCTCCTTGATGGCGCCTGAGAGCTCCTCTCTTTCCAGGCTCCCCCTTCTCGTGGCATCCAGCAGACGGTCCCGCTCTCGCAGCAGATCTCCAAGCCTTGCTTTGGCCTCCTCCCGGGTCCCCCTCGCTCTCTCAAGCTCCTCTCTAAGGGCGGAGAACTGGGCGTCCTCACGGGTTAAGCTCTCTTCAACCTCCCCGAGGAGGTCGTTTTGATCTTCAAGCTCTCCTTCTAAGCTGGCCTTGCGAATGCTTGCGTCTCTGATCTTCTCCGCCAGAACCTCCTCCTCCCCAGAGAGGTTACCCAGCTGAATGAAGCTCGCATTCTGCTGGCGATCCAGATCGTTCAGGGCCTTCTCTGCCATCTGGATCTTGCTGGTCTCGCGGGCGAGTTCCCCTTTCAGCTCCTCTATCCTCCGCTTGACCTCGATCTGCTCGTCCTCTCCCTTATGGGTTATCTCCTGACCGAGGTTCTGCAGCTTCTCCTCCTGGACGGCAAGCTCGGAGCGATCCTCATCTGCCCGCAGCTTGATCTCATCATTCTTGCCCTGGAGGGAGGATATCTCCTGGTTCAGGCTCTCCAGCTCTCCAGATGCCTCTTTGAGCCTGGCCAATAGGAGGAAGGCCTCCTGCCTTTTCAGCTCGTCCTTGTGCGCCTGGTAGGAATGAGCCTTATCCCGCTCCGCCCGCAATCGGTCCAGCTGGCCGCCTACCTCCTCCAGAATGACGTCAACCCGTTCGACGCGCTCTCGCACCACATCCAGCTCTTCCAGCGCCTTCTTCTTCTTCTCATCGAACTCTGCGACGCCAGCGATCTCGTCTATGATCTTCCTCCGCTCAACAGCCGTCATCTCAATGATGCGGGTCACATCCCCCTGCATGACGATATTGTAGCTTTCTGGGGTTATGCCCGCCTTGGCCAGCAGGTCCAAAAGCTCTGCCTGGCCACAGGACTTGCCATTAAAGGAATAAGAAGAGGCATATTTGTCGCGGTTTATCTTGATCTTTCTTGAGACCTCGATCGTATCCTGATCCAGTGGAAAATGGCGGCTGGTGTTGTCCAGCCTGACTATTACCTGGGCAAAATCCGGATTCTTCCCGTTATCCCCCCGGTAGATGAGATCGGGCAGCCTTTCCGCCCTCATGGCCCGCGAGCTGGAAAGGCAGAGGGCGAAGAGGAGAGCATCGACTATATTGGATTTACCGCTTCCATTCGGCCCCGTCACCGTTACAAAATCGTTCTTCAGAGGAACCCTGATGCTCTTGCCGAATGACTTAAAGTTCTTGAGCTCAACCTCTTTGATGTACAAAGGTTACCTCCGCCCAAATTCTGCAATGCTGGCCCTTTCGATACTCCTCAACATTAGAATCACGTCCCTCGGCTTTAATCCCGCTCTTTTTTCTTAAGGCAGTTGAGGCTTTCGCTTATGATTTCTGCTCCAACTTAATCATGTATTCGAGGATGTATATATCACTTTCCCATATTTAAGCATTTTATCCAGTACTATTATTAAATTATCAAAATCAATATATTTATTTAAGCATAGACAATTTCATCCATCCCAATAATTCTAGTTTTCCCCTCTCATTCCTCTAAAGCCTGTTTTCAGGGTTACCCCAAGGCTTATTTACCATCTGGCAGATCGAAATGGGAATGGACGTACTCGCAGATGTAGGTGGAAGGCCAGGCCTGGACTGCAGGGGATTTTGCAGCTACTGCTACTTTAAAGGGGTAAAAAAGGTGCCACCATTCGGCTGCAAGAACTGCATGCCCTTCAAGAAGGGCTGTGACTACTGCGCCCGCGCCATCATGGAGGGCTATCCAGGCTTCAAGCCCATGAACGACGTCTTGTTCGAGGTGGCTCAGAGGTGCATGGGCAGCATGCCGGACAAGGTCACCATCAGCGGGGGTGGCGACCTGAGCTGCTACCCAGACCTTCTACCACTGGCGAGGATGGTGGGCCAGGGAATAGTGCCCATTAGCCTTGGCTACACCAGCGGAAAGGGATTCCGGGATAAGGACGATGCGGCAAAGCTTATCGATGCCGGAGTGAACGAGGTCTCTTTCACCGTCTTCTCCACCAACCCCGAGCTTCGACGCAAGTATATGGGAGACAAGCATCCTGAGGTCGCCCTGGAAAATTTGAAGACATTCTGCCACAGCTGCGAGGTCTACTGCGCCGCAGTCATAATTCCGGGCGTAAACGACGGTCATGAATTGGAGAAGACCTGCAATGACCTGGAGGAGATGGGAGCACGAGGCCTGATCTTGATGAGGTTTGCCAATCGCCGTGATCAGGGCCTGATCCTGGGAAATGGACCAATTATGCCAGGGATAATCCCTCATACCATCGAGGAGTTCAGAGACCTGGTCACCCATACTGCAGAGATGCACAGCTTCCGGGTAACTGGAACGCCTCTATGGGATCCGGTCACCGGCGCGCCCTTCGCTCTGTCCAGGCATCCAGATATCATATCCCGCCTGCCCCCTCTGAGGAGAGGGGCGAGCATCATCACCAGCCGGGTGGCTGCTCCTTTGCTCACGGGCATCTTCAGTCAGATGGAGGGAGGAGAGAAAGTAAGCATCCTGCCGGTGGAAAAGGACATCGGCTGCCTGATTACCATTGAGGACTTCTCAGGCCTTGATCTTGACCAGGTCATGGGCACGGTCATCATTCCCGGTCGAACCATGGCCCATGAGAAAGAGATCAAGAGCGTCCTGTCAAAAGACGGCAGGGAAAGGATGATAATTCGGGGCCCAGATACTCTCACCGTGGACGGCGAGATGAGCATCTCCATGAACGCCCAGGAAGTCCTAGAGCTGGAGGTCGAGGCATTCGGAGAGCTGATCGAGGCCATCAATGCCATGGGCATTTGAACAAAGCGAGGGGGCAAAAATAGATGAAGAAGATGAGAAAACAGAAGAGGCCTTTTCATGTCATGATCATACCCACCCTAGGCTGTCCCTCCAAGTGCAGCTACTGCTGGAGCTCCGAGGTCGGATCCCCGAGAATGACCATCGAGACAGTAGGGGAGATCGTAGAATGGTTGCGCGATTTTAGGGATGATCCGGTTACATTCACGTTTCACGGTGGAGAGCCGCTGCTTGCCGGTGCGGATTACTACAGAGCTGCCCTTCCCATGCTCAAAAGAGAGCTTGAGCATCTCAGCCCCAACTTCGCCCTGCAGACGAACCTGTGGCTCTTGACCCCAGAGCTGGCGGAGGTCCTGGCAGAGCATGAGATTCCCATTGGCTCGAGCCTTGACGGCCCTCAGGAACTCAATGACCTGCAAAGGTCTAGTGGATACTATGAGAAGACCATGGCCGGATATGAGCTGGCCAAAAAACATGGCCTGCAGGTGCAATTCATCTGCACATTCACCTCTTATTCAGTGCAGTTCAAAGAGGAGATATTCAACTTCTTTCGGGAAAACGGCCTGGTCCTCAAGCTCCACCCCGCCCTCCCATCGCTGCGCAGCGACCAGCCAGACCGATGGGCCCTTCCTCCAGAGGAGTATGGCGAGCTGTTGGTCTATCTCCTGGACAAATACCTGGAGAATATGGATCGAATCGAGGTTAGAAACATCAACGATTACGCGAGGTGCGTATTCACCGGAAGGGGTACCGTCTGCACCTTTGTGGACTGCATGGAGAATACCTTTGCCGTGGGCCCAGATGGGAGCATCTATCCATGCTATCGGTTTGTGGGAATGCCCGAATACGTCATGGGAAACGTTCGCGACCGCCCCAGCCAGGCGGATCTGGCCGCCTCCCCCGCAGGAGTGCGCATGCGTCAGTTCAAAGAGTATGTGGATGTGAACTGCAAGGGCTGCAAGCACTTGCGCTACTGCCGGGGGGGCTGCCCTTACAATGCCATAGCTCCGACAGATGGGATCATTATGGGAGTCGATCCTCACTGCATCGCTTATAAGAGGATATTCGATGAGATCTCCGACCGCTTCAATAAGGAGATGATGGCCTCCATGGGGCTGGAGGCTACGGGTCCTGGAAGCAGCGGGAGCAGCCGGCCTGGGATCATGTCATTGATGCAAAAGATGATCGGAAGATGATTTTGAGGTAACCTGAGGGCAATTCGAGCATAAAAGCAGCAGATGCTGCCCAGGGTACCAAAACATTATTGCCCATGAGCGGAAACTGATTAATCGATCATTATGGAGAAGATTCAAGAGGTCAAGGGCCTGGGCGGAATGCTGAACGGTTTTAGGGATTTGGTCAAGGATGACCAGAAGATAATTTTCGTGGGGTCACCTGGTTTTTGTACTCCCTTTGCATTATTCCTGGGCTATCCAGTGCGAGAAAAGGAGATGGCCTTCATTCCCGGCCTTGATAGTGAAAAAGCCAGGAAGCTGGTTGCCACGGAATCGGGGATGGAGTTGGGAGAGAAGTGCAGCTTTGAGGCCGATGCCGTGGTTGTTCTGGGTGGAATGGCCATGCCCAAGATTGGAGTGAAGGCCGAGGAGATGGCAGATTTTCTCGCCAAGATGAAATACAAGAAGCTGATTGGCGTCTGTTTCATGTCGATATTTGAAAAGGCTGGCTGGTGCCAGGCTCTGAAGTTCGATAGCGTCATGAACATAATCATCGAGGGTGATATATCCTGCAGATAGCGACGGGACCATAATTTTATTACATCGGGAGTGCAGAGGGTCACGAATACCCCAACCTTCCGGTTGGGGATGAAGTGAACCCTCGTCCGTTTTTTGCGTTAACTCATATCGATCAACCGTTGCTTCTTTTAAAATGAAATCGTATTTGGCACTTTAGCCACAGGTGGTGCCACCCACCTATGGCTAGGATGTGATAAGCGTTGGAATTGCGCAGCTTCAGCCATGGCTATGGTCAAATTACCTACCACATCGTACTGGTGCCAAAGTATCGATACAA
>NZ_DAIK01000099.1:22920-23172 GCF_002496085.1 Methanosaeta sp. UBA458
TTCATATAGAATGTTCAAGCTTCATCCCGAATTGAAAAAAAGATATTGGGGCGGAAGCTTGTGGTCAAGTGGCAAATTCTTTCGATCTGTCGGAAATGTGACCGCTGACACAATACAGCACTATATTAAGGAATCTCAGGGAAAACCAAAAGCAGAGTCGAAAGTTTGCAGATCGCGGGAATCCGGGCAAAGAAGGCTCGATGATTTCTGATCTCCAGCTAACCGGGCGTGCGCGCGGCCCGAAGCATACCC
>NZ_DAIK01000008.1:0-12112 GCF_002496085.1 Methanosaeta sp. UBA458
CCCATCATCCACCCCATCATCCGGTCCATTCTCCTGGCTCTCGTCCTGTTTCGTTTCTTGACCGTGTTCATGACCTGCTCGTTCATGACCCGCCATCCGGCCTGCAGCCAGGGCGAGAGGGATCAGTAGCACCAGCGAGCCGAAGTGGGTGTTGCTTCTCAGGTTCCAGTCCCCCCAGGCTGCCACCCCTTCCAGTATGAGTGACCCGGGGCTTCCTTCGCCACTCGCCGCCTTCCTGAAGACGGGATAAGCAGAGACTGCGCTGGTCAGGAAGTGATGAAACCGGATATCAGAAAAATCGTGGCAGCGGTCGACATTACCTGGCTTGGGACTGGAGGAGAGCTCGAAGAGCATGGCGAGAACTGCGCACTGAGCCACTCGATCCGATCTCTCTAATGACCCGCGCATATGTGATCAATGGATCTTTTGCAGGATCTTCTCTGCCAGCTTCTTTTTCAGTTCCATGTATTCCTTTTCGGAGAGCTTCGCCCTGGATAGCGCCTCGTCCCGCAGGTAGCAGGGCTTGCTGATCTTGCAGCACCAGACCAGGCTTCCAAAGCATGTGCCCTCTCCCTTCTCCAGAGGAGTTCCTTTGGCAAAAGCGAGCTTCCGGTTCACGAACTCCTCCGGGGAGAGGCCCGCTCTCTTAAGGGCGCCGAACACCGCGCAGTTCTTGACTGGAGGACAGCAGAAGGTCAGGCCGCGCAGGTCTCCGCCCGCACAAATATGCTTGGGGGCGTTGCACCAGCCGCTGAGAAGATCATATTCGAGCATGGCCCCGGCGAGCCACTGGACGAACTCGGGATCGGCTCCGCGCAGAGATACCACATCTGCCCCCATCGCCAGGAGGGTCCTGGCATCCTCAAAATCTCCCACATCAGCCAGAGCCATTATCGCCGGACCGCGAATATCAGCTGCTTTCTTGACCAGCTTGGGGCTAACTCCATTAAGGCCGCGCAGGTCGAGGTGAATCAGGTCCAGATCGCTCTCGTTGAGCTTTTGCAGCAATGTATTGGAGAGATCCTCTGGCCTGATCCTGAGGGATAGGGTGACTCCAGAGCGCTTCAAAATAGGGATAAGCTCCAGCAACCGGATGGGATCGCGAATGCTGGACATCTTCAGCTCAAGCAGGCAGAGGTTCTGGGCAGCAATTCTCGCCGCGTCCAGGAGGGGCCCATCCTCAGAGCATGTTGCACAAAGGCCGAGGGCGGCATCGCGCCTTAGTTTTTTTGCCTCTTTTTCTTCTGCGCGCTGTCCATCGTGGATATCTGGGAAGTTAGCCCTGCCCTCCCTCCATTCCCTGAGCCTCTGCTTTACGTCGCTCAGACGGGATTGGATCTGAGAAGGAGAGACGACATCAAGGTCGAAGCCATCCAGCAAGATCAAACCGACTGCATTGTCAGTCTCCGGACGGTTATTGGAAGAAATAACAGCAATGGGACTATCAATATGCAAATATCCTACTTCAACCATCAGTGGGAAGGTACTGTCGCATAAGATATCAGGCTTTCGCCTCCGGGGCCATTTATTCTGGCCATATTCCGGCTATTATACATGCCTGTTGCCCTGAGCCATCGCCTGGGCCTATGCCACCTTTATATCCGAGAAAATCCAACCACTTCCCGTGATATGATGGTGAGCTTCAAAGTAGATGCTGATGCAAGGGCTATTGTTCAGGGATCGGAGGACCAGGAAAAGTACCCCATAGTGGCCAAGGTCAAGGGCTCGGGAAAGGATGGAGCGTTGAGCATTCAGGTGGCTGGAGATGGCTCTAGCCCCATATCCGCTCGGATATCAGGCGACTCTCAAAACCCCATTGCGGTCGAGCCCATCAAGCTGGCTCCAATCACTGTGGTCCCGGATCTCAAGGAGGTCGCCCAGACGGTGGACTTTGAGTCCATTATCGGCGCCCTCACCCGGCTATCTCAGGGTGTGAAGGTGAATGTCGCCACCTCGGATGCGCCCCTTTCCATCGCTCTGGGGAAGATCCCCGTGGACCTGAGCATCTCCGTCTCCTCACCCACCCAGGAGACCGTCTTCAAGGTGGAGATCAAAGGAACTATAGGAGAGTAAGAGGACCTTCAGCAGCATGCCGCCTGAGCAGGGAAAAGATATCGGTGAGGCCGAAGCTATTGCCATTGCCAATCTTTTGAGGAAATACGGATGGTTCTCATAATTCCCTCGTGGCTGGTCACTCTCATGGTGGCTGCTCTTCCAGTATCCGAGGTTCGGGGAGCCATACCTTTAGCCATTGGATATTACGGATACTCATGGTACCAGGCATTTCTCATATCCGTCCTGGGAAACCTCCTTCCCGTGGTTCCTCTGCTTCTATTTCTGGGTCCTGTATCCGATTACCTGCGGCGTTATACCATTGGAGATAGATTCTTCACCTGGCTATTCGCTCGCACCCGCAGCAAGTATATTCAAAAGCATGAGAACTTTGGATTGATCGCCCTGATCATCTTCGTGGCCATACCCCTTCCTATGACTGGGGCCTGGACTGGCTGTGCTATTGCCTTCCTCCTGGGCTTCCGGTTCCTGCCCGCCCTTGCTGCCGTTGCGACAGGAATATTGATCGCAGCCAGTATTGTGACTGCTACGGTTATGGGGATAAAAATACTGATCTTTTGAAGATGAAGGGAGGATGAAGATCCTATCTCTCACTAGCTTATCCTTACCTCCACTAAATGCTCTTTTTTATCGTCAACGAGGTGTACAGTCCCATCGGTCTGTATAATCCCATCCACAGTCACTTCTTCCGCGGATCCAATCCGCATAACAGTGATATGATAGAATGTCTCACGATAATGATAATGTACTTTGAAGGATTTCCAGTCGTCGGGAATGCAGGGCTGAAATCGCAGCCTGTCCACTTCCAAGGTTATACCGAGCAGTGATTCCAATATGAGGCGGTACATCCAGCCAGAAGCGCCTGTGTACCATGTCCATCCTCCCCTCCCTGCATTCGGAGGGAGAGCACAGATATCTGCTGCCACGATATAAGGCTCAACCCGGTAAATTGCCACCTGATTTGGGGTCGAGCCATGCATCACCGGATTGATCAGATCCAACAGCTCCCAGGCCCGGGCGCTGTCGCCCAAAGAGGCAAAAGCCATAATCACCCATATGGCGGCATGGGTATACTGCCCGCCATTCTCTCTCACACCTGGAAGATATCCTTTGATATATCCGGGATTCAAGCTGGACCTATCAAATGGTGGCTGCAAAAGCTGTATCACAGAATTGTCCCTGTTGACCAGTCTATGATCCACTTCCTCCATTGCTTCCCTTGATCTTTCTGGGTCTCCCGCCCCGGATAGAACCGACCAGCTCTGGGGGATTGAATCTATCTGGCACTCCTCATTGGCAATGGACCCGAGTGGATCTCCATTGTCGAAGTATGCCCGCAGGTACCAATGGCCATCCCAGCCGCTCTGCCTGATATTCTCCCGCAGAGTTGCAGCCTCGCTTGCACAAAGCTCAGCAAAGGCGGAATCGCCAAAGAGATGGGCAATATCCTTGAACTTTGCGAGCACATCGTATAGGAAGAAAGCATTCCAGACGCTTTCGCCCAATCCCTGGTAGCCTACGTGATTCATGCCATCGTTCCAGTCGCCCGTTCCCATTAGAGGCAGGCCGTGCCGGCCAAACTGCAGACTGCGCTTGATGGATCTGACGCAGTGCTCATAAAGAGTGCCCGATTCCGCAGACCTGGCAGGCAGGTGGTAGCAGGAGTCTTCATCGGGAGCTAAGAGCCCACCCGTAATGAAGTGGGTGCTTTCGTTAAGCACACCAACATCTCCTGTTGTCGTTACGTAGCGATGAGCTGCCAGCGGCAGCCAGAGGCGATCATCAGAACTGTGCGTGCGCACTCCCCGTTCAAATGGTGGGTGCCACCAGTGCAAAACATCTCCTTCCACGAACTGATGGGAAGCACAGCGCAGTAGATGCTCACGGAAAATTTCCGGCTCTGCATAGATGAGAGCCATTGAATCCTGAAGCTGATCCCGGAAGCCATAGGCTCCGCTCGACTGGTAGTATCCGGTTCGCGCCCACATGCGGCAAGATAGTGTCTGGTAGAGGAGCCAGCCATTGGTGAGCACATCAAGAGCTTTATCTTCCGTCTCCACGTGCACCACGCCAAGGGTATGATTCCAGTAGCTCCAAACCTGCTCGAGAGCGGTGCGAGCGGAAGCCGATCCTCGAAAACGTTTGACCAGACTGCGTGCATCTTCCACATTCTGCCCAGCTCCACAGGTAAATATGATCTCGACATCCTCTTTATCCTGCAGATCTATTCTGACCTGAATTGCTGCACAGGGGTCCATGGCCGCACCAATCCGGTTAGATAGCGTCTCTCTGGCTAACGCAGCTGGCCTGGTCATGCTGCCGTTCTTTCCCAGGAACTCAGTCCGGTCGCCAGTGAAGCTGTTGATTTTCGTATTCACATCTAAGAAGACGATTCTTCCCGGGAAATCCGTATTGAACGGGTTTCTAGAAAATAGGGCACCGGTCCTTGGATCGATCTCTGTGACCACATGCATTCCGGTCTTGGAACGCAGGTCTCCCAAGACCTGCTCGATGTAACAGGTCAGGGAAAGCTGGCGGAAGATGCCGGATTCATTGCGAACAACAAGCCGGCAAAACTTGACTGGTGCGTCCATTGCCACATATACCCACAGCTCGGATGCAATTCCGAACTCTTTATGCTCGAAGACGCTGTAGCCAAAGCCGTGCCTGCAGGTATAAGGCGTCTTGCCCCGGGCAGGAAGTGCGGAAGGAGACCAGAAATCTCCACTCAACTCATCTCGAATGTATAGCGCTTCGCCGCTATGATCGCTTACAGGATCGTTGTACCAGGGGGTCAGACGGAACTGCTGAGAGTTTTCTGACCAGGTATAAGAGCTGCCGCACTCGGATATTACCGTTCCAAAATTGTGATTTGCTATCACATTCGACCAGGGGGCAGGTGTGACTTCCCCCGGAGCTAAGCGGATTATATATTCGCGTCCATCCTTTGTGAAACCACCAAGACCATTAAAGAAGATGAGGTCTTGGCCTGTAGATTCAATCGGCCTGTAGGTCTCGACCTTCAAGGTTTTTTCTGGCTTTAAGAGAGGCACCGGCGCGCGTGGTCTCCTTTCGCGTTTGAGCTGCTCTTCGAATGTTCCCCGATAATCGGTGAATATGGCACTGGCCACGGCCTCCATCAGGACTCCGGCCTCTTCAGATACCTGGTCATCTTGTATTACATAAACTCCACCAAATCGCTTCGGATCAAATGCACTTGTGCTGACGGAGATCAGACCCATAATTTCATCATAAAGCTCCTGCCGATATCCCGAGCTATCCTCATTCCAGATCACCAGATCCACGACAATCCCCATCATCTGCCAGTAGGCATGAGCCCTCAGGAACTCACGGGCGAGATTGATATTAGACCGATCTGTGATCCGAAGGAGGACAATTGGGAAATCGCCTGATATGCCAAAAGCCCACAGGCCTGACTGGCCAAGCTGGTTTTTCATGAGAACGCCCGAGCCTGCCCGCCAGTTTGAGTTGGGATAGATTATTGCGCTGGCAAGGCGCATATAAAGGTGAACATCGCCATCTGATATGTTGAGCTGCTGCATGATCATTTGATTGTGGGTCCAGGCCAGATTATGTACGCGCTCGGCCATTCGTACGTCATGGTATTTTTCGATCAGCTTAATGGCTTCATCTTCCGTCTCTGCAATTCCGGTGATGAAGTTCACCCGCATTGTCTCGCCTGGATCTATCGAAACTATGCACCTGATGGAGACTATCGGATCCAGGACGGGGCCCTCGCTATTTGATAGACTCGCCGTTCCTGTCATTGCCACAGGATCGGCGACGTCTCTTCCTCTGCCTATGAACCTGGACCTATCCGTCTCAAAAGAGATTGAATCATCGGCAACATTCTTCGACGCCATCATATGCAACATCCAGGGCGTCTTCTCATCCTCAGACCTCGGTCGTCGAGTGCACAGGATAGCAGAATTTTTGGGCAGGATCTTCGTCTCCACGAATAGGTTGCTGAAAGCAGGATGAGTCGCGTCAGCGGCTAGGGCCGTAAGAACGACCTCTGCATAGCTTGTCAGCTCAATCTTCCGCTTTGCAGATGAACGGTTGGTGAGACTTATGGTCCTTAACTCAACGTCGTCCTCAGGCGAGACTACAATTTCGCTACGGGCATCAATCCCCCAAATCATTGACCGAATCTCTGCCTTCGATCCCTCGAATATGACCTGATAAGTCCTTGAATCTCTGCATGCAGGCTGATATCCTGCCGACCAGAAATCATTGTTCTCCAGGTCACGGATATAGAAGAACTGTCCCTCATTATCCAGGGTAGCATCGCCATGCCAGCGGGTGACTGCAATATCCTTCCACCGGCTAATGCCTGCGCCAGAACCGGTGATCATCACGTTGTAGTTGCCATTGGAGAGAAGATGCACATTGGGAAAGGCACTGCTCGGATCACTGAAGACGCGCACAGAGCCTTTGCGCTCAAGCATGCCCGCCCTCCAGATTGATGACGATGCCTCTGCAGCATGAGGATAAAATGCCTTGGCCAGAGGAATCTTTTCCTGAAGAAGCAGATCTGCAGCCTGGAAGATGGGATTGGCCATGAATCTTCTTTGCATTGGCCGGTCCAACAGGACATAAGCCAAAGAGAGAAGGCTCATCCCTTGATGGTGAGACATGAAGGACTGGACTATTGCGCTTCTCTGATGCTGGGCCAGACGGGATGGGGTATAATCGATAGCTTCATAAAAGCCATATTCTCCCAGATAACCCTCATCTGCCAAACGCTTCAGATTGACGCAGCTCTCTTGAGGAAGGACCATCAGAGCCATGGCGGAGGCATAAGGCGCTACTACCAGGTCGTTGGCCAGCCCACGTTTCAGTCCAAGGCCCGGGACTCCGAAAGCCCTGTATTGATAGATCTGATTGACATCTACGACACTATAGCCAGATTCTGAGATGCCCCAGGGAACTTTTCGTTGTTGTCCATATTCGATCTGCCGCTTGACTATCGATATGCAGGTCTGATCAAGAAGGGTGTTTCCATAAGTCGGCATAATCAATAGCGGCATGAGATACTCAAACATTGTCCCACCCCAGGAAAGCAGAGCGAAATCTCCCCCTGCTATGGTGAGCATGCGACCCAGAGCAAACCAGTGCTCCTGTCGGAGCTGACCCTGGGCAATGGCCACATAGCTGCATAGTCTGGCCTCGGATGCTAAGAGGTCGTAGCAGCTCTCATCAAGCTCTAAGTTCTCGATATTATAGCCGATAGAAAGAAGCCGACGCGAGTTATTGAAGAGGAAATCATATTTTATTTCTGCCAGTTCGCCGCAGGTCTGAGCAAGCCATTCAATAGACGCAATTCTCTCGTCTGCACGCCTCCTGGCGTCAGTTGTCTTTGACCTCAGCTCCTCTAGCCAATCTCGTTCCTCCTGGCAGTCTTCTACAAAGCACCTGCTGATCTGATCTATAACGCCTGCCACCTTTTCTGACACTCCTGGGACCTCTCCTAAAGATGGAATATAGTTATGTCCGAGAAGCTCAGCTTCCAGCTCGCTTCTCTTTCCCGCCAGCTCATTTGATTCATGCTCCGGGATTTCCCCGGGAATTGGATGCTCCAGTATCCAGATGGGCAGCATGAGCCAGGGGGCAAGATAGATCAGATCACTCTTATGATCCCGGAGCTGCCGCTTGTAAGCTCTAGCCCACCACAACAGATCGCTATTCTCTTCTCGCTCAATAAGGCTTATCATCGATGCCGTTGCTTTTGCTTGCCGGTCCAGCAACTGCCAGGCCGCAGAAAGGTTCTCTGGGGGCGAATGAATCTCAGATTTGAATCGATCAATCTGTTCGAGCACCTGGAATGGTGCAATTCCTTTCTTGTCCTCTGCTGACTCGCCGCCCCTGGTGGCTGCATCCTTCAATATCTGCAGAGTATCCTCCAGACCGCAAAATGCACGATCTGACAGAATTTTCTGATCTATTAGCTCGAGCTGGCCCTGCTCTAAGGTCAAGAGATGACCCGCCAGGTTACCGCTATCAACAGTTGAGATATATCTGGGCATCATCGGCTTTAATTTTTTAATATCATACCAATTATAAAAATGACCCTGAAACCGTTCCAGGTTTTTCATTGTATTCAGGGCACTAGCATTCCGCCTTATCAGCCTTCCCGCAGAGATATAGCCGAAATCGTATGCTGTCAGGTTCGCTAGCAGTGACAATCCCATATTCGTAGGCGAGGTGCCATTCGCCACCACAGAGCGCGGATTCTCTTGATAGTTGTCCGGCGGAAGCCAGTGGCTTTTAGGCGTAACGAATGTCTCAAAGAACCTCCACGTCCTTCTGGAAAGCTTGCGCAAAAAGAGCGTCTGATCTGGGCTCAATTCTGCCCTGGGCGTATCCAGGGGTAGGCTTATCCACCAGGCAA
Source organism: Methanosaeta sp. UBA458 (assembly GCF_002496085.1). NCBI lineage: Archaea > Methanobacteriati > Methanobacteriota > Methanomicrobia > Methanotrichales > Methanotrichaceae > Methanothrix > Methanosaeta sp. UBA458. The sequence continues at coordinate 8,486 of NZ_DAIK01000008.1, forward strand.
CAACAGGGGCGAGGATCCAGGATGCCAGCAGCGGCCAGCTAGTGCTCAGCAGACCAGGACGCCAAAACGCGAGATAAGATATCAGGCTGATAGCTACTGCCGGGGCTATCCACATCGATCTGTAGAATCCACTCAAATTGCTCTGGCTGCGGTTTTGGGCGCTGCCTGAGGTGTTCCATTCCAGGAGTCGCTTATGGGTGAATAGCATCCGCCCTCCGGTGCGCACAACAGCATCAAGGCTGAAGTATGCCTCAAAAGGCAGAAATATCAGGCTGAGAGTTGCCTGTGCCAGATATCTGGCAATTGCCCTCCCCGCATAATGCAGATGCTTGTATAAAAAGAGCCCTTCTGACTTGCTCAATATAGTTCTGATGGAAGCCAGCACAGGCAGAGCAAGAACTGCTCCTACTACCATAGAGGTCCAGAAGATGGGGTGCTGAAGGGCTACCCATGCCAAGAGCAGCAAAGAGATCTGGGCAGGCGCCACCAGACTTCGCCTGAGGTTATCGAAGATCTTCCATCGGGATAGCCCTGAGATTGGATTGTCCATGACCATGCCACCTGGACCTGGCACGCGCGTGAGAAGCCAGCTGGCAATCTGCCAGTCTCCCCGGATCCATCTATGCCGCCGGCTAACGTCTGAGGCGTAATGGTAAGGATAGTCCTCATAGAACTGGACGTCGCTGACCAGTGCCGCTCTGGCGTAGCTTCCCTCCAGAAGATCATGGCTCAGGATCAGATTCTCTGGAAAGCGTCCGCCTAGTGACTGGGAGAAAGCATCCACGTCGTAGATCCCCTTTCCAGTAAATGATCCTTCCCCGAAGATGTCCTGGTAGACGTCCGAGACCTCTCGGGTGTAGGGATCAATTCCCGGCTCTCCTCCAAAGAGCTTCACAAACCGCGATTTTTCTGCTTCATTCATGCCTGAGCTCAGGCGAGGATGGAGTATACTGTAGCCTTCGACGACATATCGCTTATCCTTATCGAATCTGGGGTGGTTGAGGGGATGGGCCATGGTCTCCACAAGAATCCGGGCAGATTCGAATGGCATCATGGTATCTTCATCAACTGTAATGACATATTTTACTCCGGGGAGGATTGATACGTCGCCTGTTATCACAGAAAAGCTGTTTTCGGATCCGCCTCGCAATAAAAAGTTTAGCTCCTCGAGTATGCCTCTCTTTCTCTCATAGCCCCGCCAGATCTCCTCATCAGAGTCCCACCTGCGCAAACGGGGAAAGAGAAAGAAGATGCTCTCATGGTACCTTTCATTGAGCGCCTCGATTCCCTGGCGGGCCCTCTGCAGCAGGTGCTCATCCTCTGGCATAATCTCCTGCTTGGCATCGACCAGGTCGGTCAAGAGGCCGAAGTGAAGGTTGTGATCCCGGTTTGCCAGGTATCTGATCTCAAGCCCCTCCAGCAGGTCATCGATCTTTTCAGGACTGGACAGAACTGATGGTACCACCACCAGTGTCCGCATCTCATCGGGAATTGCTGAGGAGAAGTCCATTCTAGGCAGAGCATGTGGACGGACAACCATTGTTGCCAGCCAGTTAACCAGCCCTACTACAGGACTGCTTATGCAGATCACCAGCAGAATAAAAGCCAGGATTTGCAGCCATCCGAGTGATCCAAGGGTATGAGCATGTGTCAGTACTGTGATCATGATGAGTGCAGTAATAAGAGCTATGGCGCCGATATAGAAGAGCAGAGGGAACCTGAGCATGGTACTGTTGAAGGACTCGATTAAGGACAGGCTCAAATCCGCCTCTCTCTCCAGATAAGGCAGGCCCTTGTCGATCAGATAGAAGCCAACATGCGCACTTCTATCGTCGATACCCCTGGCCGTGGCACTCTCCCGGGCCAGATTTGCTGCTTTATTGGCGACATCTTCTTCAGTCAGCAGGCTGCGCTTTGCAATGCTCTCCACTGCATGACGGTAGCGATCCCGCGTAGCAAAATCCATCTTGTCATATGTGCCTGCAGGATCGGAGCGGAGTGCCTTCTCGACAACGCTCGTTCCCTCTACAAATCGTTTCCAGTCCATGGAGTCAAGAAAACGAAAGCTTGCGATGCTATTAGCAATGGAGACCTTATCAGCAGGCGCCTGCTTTATATCCTCCTGGACCAGATGTCCGATTGACTTTCCTGTTTCGGAGAGACGCTCTTCAATCCAGAATAGAGGGAGAGTCATAGCCTGTCCCTGTCCCTCCAGCCTTTGGGCAAATTCGGTTACAAATGCACTGGACAAAGGAGGATCCGACTGGGCCAGATCAGCCACTGCAATAATCAAGCCCTTAGGCTCTATCTCTGCCGTCTTGATGATCTGAACCGCCCAGCGATTGGCCAGATCGCGGTCGATCCTGTCTTGAATGATTCGCAAAGAAATATTTCGCAGGTTCTCGATCAATGCCAGGCGGAGCATGATCGCAACTGCCCAGAGCTCGCCCAGATTTAGAACTGATTTTGTCTGATAAGCATCCACAAAGCGCTTCAGGCTTTCTGCATCCACCCGGCCATCGGTACGAGCAATTAGCTCTTTGGCAATATCATAAATGCGCGGGTAGCCTGCCAGCGATCCATTAAGCATATGTGGCAGCTCTTTGCTATAACCCTTGGGCAGATGCTGCCTGGCCATGAGAATCTGCTCTTCCATCATATAGAAGTTGTCCAGAAACTCCTCTGAGGCAGGCGTAATCCTGAGATTCGCCGCCACCGCTCTGGTCAGCAGCTCGTTTGCCTTGAGAAGGATCGCTTCGTTCTCAGCCAGCCTTGGCAAGAGCAAATCCTTGCCAGGCATGGGGTCAACCTCATGGCGTTCTGCGAGCTCCGCTGCATGGCCTTCCAGCTGGCGGGTGCTTGACAGCTCGGATCGTTGTTGCTGCTCAGAATTAAGCAGAAGTGGTGCAGTAGTGCTGTCGAAGCGCGCTCTAAGGCGACTTACTGTTCTATAAATTCGATTTTTGCTCTGAATCAATTCTTGACACCTGGTTTGGTTTGCGGAAGCTCGATTCTGTTTATTGCATTGCAGTCTGGATATACCTGGAGAGAAGATCTCAGAATTCTAAATGAATAAATGGGTTCAATTAGAGTCCCGGATGGGAGTGCTGGCGATTTATCGAATGCCCATTTTGCATAGATATTTGCGCATTATTGCATTAGTATGTTTCTCTTACACTGGATCTTATGTACCGAGATGATAATAGACCACGATTCCATATAAATTGATTGCAAGCTGGCCTTGAGGCCTGGCCATTGCAGGCTGATGATTTTTGCCATCAAACAGCACTCAGCCACCAAGCCCTAAGGAAGGGATATGCCTCGGGCCGATCACTGCCGTTTTTCAGAACCCGGAAATCATCCAGGCTCTCTGGTCGGACTGATTTGACTGCCCAATCGGAACTATGGTTGCTTTTTTTAGACTCCATAAAATAGTGCGCAATTGTTTCAGGGGTTTCATTTTAGATGATACCTTTGTAAAGGCAAGTCCTCTGCAAGAAACCTGATTCGAGCCAGAATACTTCTCCAGGCGGATGAAGGGCACCATGATGTAATACGTTAAATAAATATATATGAATAATAATAGATAATTTTGAACCGCCATTGAAATATAAATGGATGCTCGCT
>NZ_DAIK01000108.1:0-8569 GCF_002496085.1 Methanosaeta sp. UBA458
TCTGCTAACCGAAGACGCATGTGTACTTTATGAGTGCAAGTCTTCGAATAATGCTTTCTCCAAGCGGCATATTACAGTCCTCTCTTCTTCCCTGGGTAGCGTGCCGATTTTTCTGTAATTTGTTAAGCCCGTTATCCTGCCTCACGAGTCAATTCTCATCCGTGGATAAATACCTTGGCTCCTCGCTATTTGGTATGGATGGACTTGAATCGCAATTTCCCTGTGTCTCCACGTCTCATTGGTGAACCGCTATTCCCTTACCCAACCTCAAGAGCTCATGATTCTCACGCAGGGATCATGCGCAAGCATGAAAACCAGTATGCTTTAAGGTTTTTTCATGCCATAATCACTGCTGGGCCCACCCACATAGATTCAGCGAAAAGCCACCCAAATTTATATAAGGTCACAGGACTAGTGATAATTTGGTGATGAGCAATGCCATATTGCTGGAAATGCGGATCTGAGTATCAAGAAGGGAGCAATTTTTGTCAGTCATGTGGCTATAATCTAGGTGCAGCATCCGATGCCCATCAACACACCGATTCCTCAGTTTCCAAAATGGAAAGATGGACTGGAGAATATGCCTACGACAAATCGGGATTATTTAAATCATTGCTTTCTCAAATTAGTGGCGCATCTAGAAATACTGTAGCTTTTTCGGCAGATCTGGTCTTTGATGGCAACAGGTTGTCTGGCACGATGAAAGAGGTCAACACATTTCTCACTGTTTATGGGGAAGACAGCCCCCGATACTTAATTTCCAATATTAGCGGCTATATAGATGGTAATGAAATTATATTTGATAAAAATTATGATGGCGGAGGAGGTTATGGGCACACAGTAAGATACAAAGGGAAATTTGATGCCGATGTGGAGAATATTTTTGGAGCTTGGGTATATCATGGTGAAAAAGGAAATTTTAAAATGAGCCGGATCTCAAAGGTGCTTCCTACTAGCTTAATCTAATTAGAATTTAAGATGCAGGATCTCTATAAAACGAATGCTGTATGAAATACTAGCGCATTGTTTGCGTCCTTGCCCGACTCTGAGTCGAGCTTGGGCGTAATCAAGCTATCGCAAATATGATCGGCTCCTTCAAGGAGGACACTGTGGATCGGTGTTTAAGCCCGCCTAGACTCAATTATTCCGCTCTTTGGGTTCCTATTAGTTTTCAGAACTCTCTTTCAGCAATGCTTGTGCTTCTGAATGAATGCTAGCTAGTTTCTTGGAGATTGAGTACTGCACGCCCGTGTTCCTGTTCTGCCAATCGAACTGCAACCATATGAAAAGGAAAGTGATATCTATTCGAAAGATTATGTGATCAAGGGTTCTGATTATGTGGCAACAGCGCTTAGGTTGGGTCTTTACCACTCCTATTATCGCAGCAGCATTACTGGTCTGTATATATATATTATTGCCTGAGCAGCAGCTAAAGTGGTTCCTCCTTACACTTATTCTTTCAGCTGTAATATTATTTTTAATAGGTATATTAATATTTTATATAACTAAAAGTTTATCGAAAAGAGTTCTAGGGGAAGAGAAACGTAATGTTGATATCATTTTTGCGGGAGCGATTATTGTTGCATTATCTCAGTTGTTTGGCCCTTTGTTTGGTGCATCGTATCCATTGATTTTGGGGCCAGATGCCAGTAATTATAAATTATCGTTTTCATCCATGTACTATAATATAACATATGATGAAATATCAGAAAATTATACTTTTACATCCACAGATAATAATGGCACCATTGAAGATTATCATTTTCATAGAGGCGAATTAATTCGTATTCATACAAATATATCCGCTGAAAATAAAAACCCATTAATGAAATATGAGGATCAAATATTTTTAGATTTAGTGCCTCCTGCGAATGTAACGGCAAGCATAGCTAGGCCCGTTATTATGGTTGGTCAATCTTCTGATGTAATAATTGGTCTTTATGATCCCAATCCAGGTTCATATCCGATTAAAGTACATGGTATCGGAGCAGATGGAAAAACGCGTGATGCCATGACGGTTGTTGCAGTATCAAGCAAGATCGGAACAAGATCTTATGTGCCAAGTGGTGCCATTTCGATAGAAAAATTCATCCAGCTCTGGGGTAACTCCACCTGTGGAGCAATCAGCCTTGACTGGCAGCCTTGCGAAAATCAAAATTCATGCAGCCAGCCAGGGGCTTTTATCGTGGAAAGGCACGAGATAATAAGCCAGGGGCAGGAAACATATGATTGAACCACTCCACAGTGGACAAAATGTTAAGCAATGCCGACATATGGGGAGAAGTGCATGAAGAAGACAAGGCGACGTACGACCAGGACTTCAATATATCAGTATTGCCAAACTTGAGACAGTCAAGCCACTTGCTCAGATCTTCCCTACAGCTTCGGCAGATTCTGGGGCCATTGTGGGCCTGCACGGGGAGTTAGTTCCGCCACAGGGAGGACAGGTCTTTGAATTCGGGGGTTATATGCATGCCACCGGCCTTACAAACAACTGCGAAGATGAGCTTCGTCCTTTTGGCCTCACACATCCTTCACACACGGTCGATTGCTCGGTCGCATGCGTCTCATGGGTCACACCCTAAGATTAGATGCAAGCGATCAATCAAAAACCTTTTTCTCAGCTTCGCGATTGCCCTCAAAACGCGGTCAGGCCCGCTCTTTCATCTGCCTGCACTCCTCTATCCCGAGCTCTGTGAGCTGATAGGTCATCTCATTTCTTGTTGGATGCCTGGCGACATATCCTTTGCTGACCAACTTTCCCAGGGCCTTCTTGACCCTGTGCCCCAGGTTGGGGAATCTGCGAACAAGGACATGCTCGGGCAAATGTGCGGCCTTTGCCATGCCCGTCTCCTGGCACAGTTTAACGAGAATAGCCCTTTCGAAGTCGGTTATCACGCATAATACTATATGATATTTGGATTTAAGCCTTTTGATCTACCATTTGACATATCATTTTTTGCAATGACATATATCAAAAGGCTTAAATATGTTCAAGAGAATTGGACTGCATATGCAGTCTATTCAGAAAGCCACCCTGGTCAGGACGGCAAAAGCCGAGGACGATGAGTGGGACCTCTACGAAAAGATCAGCGAGGCACCCAGCTTAAACGTCTATGAGCTGGCAAAACGGATGGGCTGGTCTACCGGCAAAACGCGGGGGGCAGTAAAGAGACTGGAGGAGGAAGGCCTCATCAAGATAGAAAAGTCTATACGCAATGGGAGGGCGGTGGACCTGGTGACGGCTACTCCCTGGCAGGATATGCTCACGCCAGAAGAGCGGGATGAGTTCAAGCGGATGGAAATCTGAATTCTCCAAAACCCGTTTCTCCTATGCAGTAGGCTTATCGAGCATGCACGAGCATGATAAACCATTAGATAAAATTCGGTGAAATCTCTACTATAACTCCAGTTACGGCAGAGGCTCAAGCGGCGATGCGATGTGCAGCTCCACCGGAGGACGGAACATTGCTGGCGATCTCGATGAGTACCCCAAGCTGGACAGCGAATGGATCCTCAAGGAGAACCCGGATGTCATAATCAAGCTTCTGGCACCGGGAGGCGGAAAAGCGGGCTGGAACAGCACAAAAGAAGCTGATCAGATCCTGAATGGCTATTTAGAGGAACGTCCGGGATGGAGCAATCTGGATGCGGCGAAGAACAACAGGGTCCATCTGCTGAGCACTGAGATCGCCTGGGGACCTGACGGCATCGTGGGCCTCGCCTATTGCGCAGCGTGGCTGCACCCCGAGATGAATATAGATCCCGGGAAGATCTATCGGGAATACCTGGAGCAATTCCTGGAAGTGGAATATCCCGAGGGAGCGGTGCTGGGGTATCCTGCAGCAGCATGAGAGGCTCCTCAAAGCTTCTCCAGTAATCCAGCTAGCTCACTTGGTTCATCCTGATGTTGCCCCCAGTGCGAAAAAGAAGGCGGTGATGTAAAGCAGAGGAGCGGCCACCTTCGCCAGCAGATAATTGGGAAGGCTCCTATGCAAGGCTGCCAGATCGGCCCATAGGATAGCATAAGCCCCCTCTGCCCCCTTGCAGGAATCAAGCTCACCAGAAGTCCGTTCATCGTTATGCTTGGCCCCGGTTCAATCTCCCAGAACCTTGCTCATCCTCTTCTTCCAGGCAAGAACCTCATCGGCATTGAAGACATCGATCGATCCACCCTGGATCTCGCCCTCCACGTCTCCCATTCTCTCCTCTATCCAGCCCTCGATCTCCAGGTAAAGGTTCTTGAGGGCATCTAAAACCTCAGGATCTGCCTTCCACAGGCCTCTCTGCTCGGCCTCCAACAGCCTCCTGCTCATCTCTTCCATCGCCCAGGGATTGTTCTCCTGGAAGAACTTGCGGTTCTCCTCGTCCATGACGAAGGTCCGGGCAATGTCGTCGAATATCCAGTCATCCACCTCTTGTGTCGTCGCCTCCCAGCCGTAGACCCGGCCTACGCGTTTGGAGATGTCCCCTGCTCCCTTATAGCCGTGCCTTTTCATCCCCGCGATCCACTTGGGATTGAGCAGTTTGGTGCGAACGACCCGCCTGACCTCATCGCTCAGGGTGCGAACCTCCACCCGATCGGCATCTCTGGTATCACCATAGTAGGCCTCAACATGGTGCCCCGAGACCTCCCGGGCGGCCGCAGTCATACCTCCCTGGTTTCCAAAGTAACAGCAGCAGCCGAACAGATCCTTCTCATCCGTGGTGGTCTTGTTGAAGGTGACGTCCACGCTCTTCAGCTGCTTGATCAAACCATCCTGGGATTCCTCGCCGAAGACGCCCTTGCCGTAAGCGTAACCATTCCAGTAGATGAACACGTCCGAAAGATCCTTATCCGCTTTCCAGGCGCTGGCATAGACTGCCAGGTTCACTCCATTGCCATAGGTTCCTGGGCGGCTGGCGAAGATGCGATGATGAGATCCGTTCTCCAGGTCATGCTTATGCAGAAAGTTCATATCTTGTGGCTCGTCCAGTGCTGCGACCTCACAGATGGCCTGGTCCATGATCTCAATGCAGTTGTAAAAGCAGTCTCGGGTGATGCCTGAGACCCTCACGGTCAGGTCTATCCTGGGCCGGCCCAGTTCCTCGAGAGGTATCACTTCATAGCCCTTCAGCTTCCCCCCCTTCCAGACCGGCATGACGCCGATGAGATGGAACATCTGGGCCATCTGCTCCCCATCGGCATACATCACATCTCCTGCCATCCAGAACATCCCCACGTTCTCAGGAAGCCGTCCCTGCTCTTTTTCGTACTTTTCCAGCAGGCTGTCGGCCAGTCTTCGTCCTACCATCCAGGCGGCCTCGGTGGGAACTGCCGAGGGGTCCAGGGAGAAGAAGTTCCTTCCCGTGGGCAAGATCTCGATCTTTCCCTTGCTCATCAGCCCCGATGGTCCTGGCTCGATGAATCCTGCGGAAAAGCCCCTCAATAGGCTTTCCATCTCCCTGGACTCCTCGATCCTCCAGCTGAGCTCTTCTATTCGATCTCGCAAGAGGTCTAAGGCCGGGCTTTCCTTTCCAATAGAGCGCTCCTCCAGCAGTCTCGATATACTGCTCTTTTCCTGGCCTTCGATCTTGCCTCTCCTGTCGGCTATGATTGCCCGGACCAGGTCCCCACCCAGTCCGTCCAACTCTCTAAGATCCTCGATATTGGCCGTGACCTCCCGTCCCAGCAGGAGGGCAGCAGCTCCTCTCACCTCAGCCCGGAGAATGGCCCGGATCATCTCCTCTCTTCTCTTGCCCGCGGGAAGCTCTCCAAATATATGCATACCGTCGGGGATCTGGGTATTGTAGAGCTGGGAGATCTTATCGTGTGCTCTCTCCAGGATCTCTTCGAAGCTCGCGCCGGTGGCGATGAGCCTCTTCAGGTTGATCTCGCCTGCCAGGTTGCTCTTCTCCAGCAGATTTAGGATGATATGCTCGAGGGCATGGGCTCTTCCGCCCTCCGAGAGGACCGCCCGTCTGTACTCGGAGATCCTGTCCTCCAGCTCTTTAAGCTCTCCATAGAGTTCGGAGTCAGTCATCACCACCTGCATGTGGTCGACTAAAGTGGCATAGCTCCTTCTCTTGGCTATGGTCCCTTCCGGGGGGTTGTCCGAGTTGTAGATGTAAAGGTGCGGCATATCGCCGATCGCGATATCGGGATAGCAGTCGGCGGAGAGGCCCACCGACTTTCCGGGCAGAAACTCCAGGTTGCCATGGGTTCCTACATGCACAATCAGGTCTGCGCCAAAGCAGCTCTCGATATAGCGGTAGGTGGCCAGATACTGATGAGTGGGCGGCACCTGGGGATCGTGCAATATCTTGCAGACCTGGCCATCGCAGCGAGATCCGGCGCACCCCCTCTTGGGCTGGGTGCAGACCAGGGCATTTCCGTATTCCACCCCAGTGATAACGATCTTCCCCTGATAGAGCATGGCAGCGGGAATTCCGTCCTTCTCCTCCCCTGGCGGCCTTCCCCAGGCCTCGATCATCTGATCCCGGACGACGGGGGATAGCAGGTCGAACCATTGCCGGTATTCCTCTTCGCTCAAGAGGGCGAGGGCTCCTCCTCGCTTGATGATCTCCTCGATCGAGGTCCAGCGAAACTCCGATATCGCCTTTCTGGCCATGATGGTCTCAATCAGCTCCTTTCCCGTCTTGGGTGGGCTCTGCAGCGAGTATCCGGCCTGGACCATCCGGTCCATGATGCGAGCAACGCTCTCCAGGGTATCGATATGCGCTCCGCCACCAACTGAAGCCTCCACTGAAGCACAGGGATTGTTGTGCAGGATGAAAGCCACCCGGCGCTCGGATACCGGCTTGTTCTTCAGGGCGACCCATTTTTTGACCCTTCTCGCGAGCTTTGAAACCCTCTCCGGGATGGGCACATGCTTCTCTATCTGTGCCCCGTCCATCTCAGAGCGGCTCGTCGCTCCTATCATCAGAGGCTCTATCACTCCTTCAAACTCCGGCATGGCCACAGACCAGCCCACCTCGCTGCTGGACAGGCCGTGCACATCATCCTTCCATTCCTCCTCTGTCTTATGATAGACGACCGCAGGATGGAATATGGGCACATTCAGGGCTTTCATGGTCTGGAGTGCCTCATCGCTGTTTCTGGAGCGGAAGATGGGCTGGAGGTTGACTATAGCCTCCACTCTTCCTGAGAAGAACCTCTTGGCCACCTCTACGCTGGACCAGGCGCCCAGATCGGAATCTCCCATGCCGAAACAGAATGCAGGGAGGACGTCGAACTCCTTTTCCAGCTCCAGTATGGCGGCATCTACGACCTTCAGATCCTCGTTTGCCCAGGAGGTGCGGGAGAAGATCAGGCCCACCCACGATCGTTCCTTGCCCTGATACCATTCCAGGTACTCATCAACGGTTGCGAAGGCCGTCTCAGATCGGGGATGATAGAGCCCCTGCCAGAGGATCTCCTCTGGCGGTTCGAGCTGGAAGCTCGTCTTCAGGGCCTGGTTGCAGGCATACTTGAGCAGGTTCTTGAAGTTCTTCCGCCCGCCGAACAGGGCATAGCGGTTGACGGTCAGGGTAGTATCCATCGGGACATTGGCCACTGTCCAGAGCGATGGGTCCCGGCCAAAGGAGATCACTGGCGTGCTGGGGCTGAGGGAGGGAATGATCTCATCCCAGCAGGGGTCGTTCGATGGATGGATCAGGACCATCTGAGCGCTTTTCAGTGATTTCAGGCATTTCTCCAGTTGGACGGGATCGTCAAGCTGGGTATAGGACCAGGCCTCCAGGTTAAAGGAGAGCTCTCTGGCCCCCTGCATCAGGTGGGGCAGCTCACTGCTCCAGGTTATAGAGACTAACTTCATTCGATTACCTGCCGATTGAGGGATTGCAATTTGGTGTGATGTATTCTGTTTTTCTTGTATTCTATTAATAACTATTTCGGATCAAATAACATAAAAACCCATCTAAAAAAGAATAAGGATGCCTCACAGGCATCTTGTTGCGATCAATCCTCAATCTCCGGATAGACCATCGTCCTTCCCTCGGGGTACTCAAGGCCCAGACGCTCTAAATATTCGCGGTATACCTCCTCCGGATTGAGATCCACGTCGGGGTGGAGCACCTTCGCCAGATAGGTCGCGCCCACCACCTGGTCCAGGCCGTTCATGATATCCCAATCTATGAAATAGATCCGGTCGGACTTTGCGGCTGAGGTTCCGCTTGCTCCTGATCTGTCCAGAAGCTCATTCTTCGCAGCCTGCAGTTTTGAGGCCTCCTGTGAGGGAGCAGACTCCCAGCCGATCTCGGTATGTCCTGCTGGTTGGGTCTGTCTCACGATGATTATCTCAGGATTTTCTGTTACCACCCATTCCCAGTCCACCTTTGGATAGCTCTCTTCCAGGGCGCTGGCGATGTTGTAGCCCTTTGCCACTTTCAGCACCTGGTCAAATGCAGACCCCGGGCCCAGAGTGGAAATGTCGCCGCCACTGGAGCTCCACTCCACATATGCCTCGGGCAAGTTCATCCCGTCCACTGCATCCTTGACGGAGCCGATTTTTTCATCATACCAGCGAATATAATCGGAAGCTTGCTCCTCCTTGCCCAGGATCTGGCC
>NZ_DAIK01000108.1:8694-10306 GCF_002496085.1 Methanosaeta sp. UBA458
ATCCTCTCCATCGCTGGCGATCGCGCCGATCATCTCATAGTCCAGAGCATTCCATTTCCCTACACTCTGCTTTCCCTTGAGATCGGGGAAGTAGTAGCCCTTATTCTTCACTGTATCTGAGATTCCTACCACCTTATCTGCCGCTCCCAGCATCACAACTGCCTCGGCAGCATCCGAGCTGGTGACGATCACCCTCTCAATAGGCTGGTTGAAGGTGACCTCTCTTCCTGCAGAGTCGGTGATGGTCAGGGGATATTCAGCTGCCCATGCCGATGCCATCAGCATAGATGCTATCAGGCAAAGGGCCATAGGCGCGGAAAACAGTCGTATTTGCATATCAATTCCTCATATGAACTGTGGTTATTAAGACTAGGCGAAGTATAAATCGTTTTTGTTAATAATTATGTGCTTGCACATCCGAAAAAAAGCATGAAGATCATGCGGCCAGCCCAACGTTTGCACTAAGCCAGTATGCTGCCTCTCAAGCACCCGCCTGAATATCTCTCCCCTCGCGGCCAAGTTGCTGGCGAGGTCCGTCCTCTCAAAAGCTGGCAGGTTTAAATTAAGCATGCAGCCGCCAGCTCGTCCGGGGCCATTGTCATACTCCAACCGGCATCATTCAGGGATCAGAGACAATGAGATCGAGGCCATGGGATATTGAGGACGCCCGGTTTGGCCGGACCCTTAACCATGGTAATAATTCAATCAAAAAGTTTATTACTTAATAAGATCTATATCCCTATTAATCACAGATAAAGGATAGAGGTGGTTGTGCAATGTGGAGTGATAAAAACGATTCGTCGGTTAGCAAAGTGGTGATCTCGGATGCGGCGGTGCCTTTTGTCGCCCGGGGGGGACGCTTATTCCCCGGGCAAGTGATCGCAACGGATCCGGGAATCGAGAATGGCGAAGATGTTCTGATTGTGGACAGGAAGGAAAGGCCGGTCAGGATGCTTAAAATCTACACCGGTCAGTGAAGTGCGGAGGTGATGGTAGCAAAGAGCAGTATGTGTATGCAGGGAATTTATAGCCCTCTAATTTAGATGCCATTATGGATGCCTGGCCGCAATGGATTTAGGAAGAGTGAGGACATCTTGCGGCCAGGGTGTCCTCTTCTGGGGTATTTTCTATGAATCTTCCAATATTGTTGCGCCCTTATCGATGATCGCGGATTTGGTTCTTTTCTCTCATTTCAGCTCTGCCGGTCCATCAGAGCCATCAAGCGGGGCGGTCCTGTACTTGAGCAGCTCTCCGCCAATCAGCATGGCCAATCCGGCGCAGAGCAGTATCATGCTTACCAGCAGAAGGTCAAATGATAGCTGTGCCTCTATTCCCGCAATGGATGCCAACTGAGGTGCCAGGATCATGGAGAATCCGGCCAGGGTTAAGAAGAGTCCATTGATTATTCTGCGCTCAGCTCTCACATATCTATCCTCCTTCTTCTCGATCCCCCTCTCCAGCATGAACATCTGCTTCTTGTGAATCAGATAATAGACCAGGGCCAGGAAGGGCACTCCCTCCACTACCAGAAGCAAGATGGCAGTATCCATCAATATCTCATCCTCTCGATGGCTTTATCTCAACCTCTCGTAGATAATACTTTCGTTATGAG
>NZ_DAIK01000019.1:0-223 GCF_002496085.1 Methanosaeta sp. UBA458
CTGGCAATGAGACGAATGATAAACCCCAAAACGGCTCGAAACAGGATTCTCCATACTCTGTGAACAGGATTATGACCCCTGTTCACGAGATAGATGCCAGTTGGAACCAGAGCTCCGCATTTGCAGGACTTCCCGAGCCTGACAAGAATGGGCTGATAAATGGCATTCCGGCAGAGATGTACTACTCAATAGGGCCGGCTTATTTCGACTTCTAATGCAAGGC
>NZ_DAIK01000019.1:271-8686 GCF_002496085.1 Methanosaeta sp. UBA458
ACGTCTGCCTTTTCCAGGGGAATCTTGATCTCTTCGATCTGATCGGCCGCTACCTTCCATCGATCGGAGATCTGTGAAATCTCCTCTGCCAGCTTATCCTCGAGCTCCTCCAGCTCTCTCTCCTTTTCCTCTTTCTTTTCTTCTGCAGAGCGCAGACGCTCCTGAGTGCGAATCGTCATTGAGCGCCGGGATGCTGCCCCGCCCAGGCTCAGGGAGCGACGCCGGCCACCGAGAAGCCCTGATAGAAGATCGCCAGCACCATGGAGCAGCTCTTCCTGCTGCCTCTGGCGGGTATCTGTATTGAGCTCTCGAACCCTTCGATCGGCGTTGTTGAGCTGGGATTTTATTCGGTTGATGGAGGACTCATGCTTATCTTTGAGCTTCGCCATTTCCGCATCTGCCTTATCCTCAGCTGCCTGGAAGCATCTTCTCTCAAAATCATTCCTCGACTCGCCCACCCTGGAGTACAAATCCAGGGCAGGATTGCGNNAGGGGGAAGAAAATCGCTTCCCATTCCTCGGTATGATCGACCGCTGCTTTATTGTCATCATATTTGAGATGGACACGGGCGATCAGGCCTGCTTGGAGCCGCCTTCCTCCGGGTATTGACCGCACCTGAGATGCCCAGGGGGCTGATGGATCCAGATAATAGACTGCAGTGGATGGATCCACTCGGGGAGCCACCTGGCTCTCATCCCTGGATATCTCTCCAGAGGCTGGAGGGAATCCACCAGAGCTTCTCCTGGTCATCTCCATTCCTCCTTCCTGCCGCAGCGTTTCCTGTGAGGCGGCAGCTGAGGCGATCTTGAAGCTCGTGCTAGCGGCGGTCCCATAGGCAGCCCCAGCGCCGGCGGAGGAAGAGGATATGGAAATGCTGCGCAGAGGGTGATCACGGGTCAACCTCTCGATCTGGTTTCTATCTAAAGGTCCTGCCAGGTAGGACATAGACCACCGGCTGGTGAAGATCACCGGCTCTTTGGCCTTGGCCGATTGAAGGACGAACTGTCGCTTGCCCAGGTTTGAGATCAGCCGGTCGAAGAGCTTCATGTCTGTCTGGCCGGAGACCGATTCGATTCCCTCCAGAATCCTGGCCTTATCCCTTTCCGTCTGCAGTCTGCCGATCATCCATGTCCCGGCGTTGGACATCGCTTTGTAATCCAGGTCAACCGGATTCTGAGTGGAGAGGACCATGCCTACCCCGTAAGCTCGACCCTGCTTGAGAATGGTCAGGATCTGCTTTTTCGATGGCGGCTCGGCGGTAGGTGGAGCGAAGCCAAACACCTCATCCATATAGACCAGCGCCCTGAGGTCCGGAGTTCCAGATTGTCTTCGCATCCAGGTTATCAGCCTGGAGAGGATTAGAGTGACCACAAACTGTCGCTCGGCTTCAGAGAGATGAGCGAGATAGATTATTGAGGCCTGTGGTTGGCCACGGGAGGAATACAGCATTCTCTCGATATCAAGGGGAGGTCCCGCCATCCAGGCGGCAAAAGAGGGGGACGCAATCAGGCCGTTGAGCCTTATTGCCAGTCGGTCTCTCTCCTTTTGGGGATAGAAGCTATCGATCTCAAACACCCCCAATTTTCTCATAGGCGGATGCCGTACTTGAGCGATCAGAGATCCCAGGTCCAGATCCCGGCCCTCGCTCCAGGCTTTCTCGATGATGTTTGCCAGGAGAATGTGCTCCGGGCTGGAGATGGGGTCAGCGTCGATCCTGGCGAGCACCAGGAAAGAGGAGACCAGGCCCTCGATCTCATCCCGCCCGATCTCTGCCTGCGAGGAGTCGGACCAGTCCAGCCTGGGGGCAACAAGCGATCCGACCACATTGATCGGGACCCCGGATACTGAACCTGGGGTGTAAATGGTACAACTCGCAGAATCGGCAAGCTTTTGCATTCGGTCTGGCCCTATTCCCCATTCTGCCAGACCAGACCTCCAGCTCTCTGAGATCTGGACGGCGAGCTGATCGGTGCTGGTAGCTCGGCTTTTTGCTTCGGCCTCATTGATCCAGGGGAGAAAGTCTCGGGGAGAGAACGATGGGAAGTTCAGGAGCAGGTTGCCCATATCCCCTTTTGGATCCAGTATAAGGCAGGGAATTCCCGAGGAGAGAGCCTCCTCCAGCATGACTATTCCAAGGCCTGTCTTGCCCGAGCCCGTCATTCCTACGATGATGCCATGGGTGGTCAGGTTGCGGGCATCGTAAATGATGTCCCTCTGCATGCGTTGGCCGCTAACCGGGTCGATTACTCCTCCCAGGAACATCTCGCCCGGCTGGATCGCCTGGTTCCCCTGGTTCCCTGCAGTCATGATAAGGCTCTCCTGTATCCTCTCAAATGATCCCAGGTTTGCTGGATGGGATAATTCTCCCGATCGTCATCAAATCTAATGCACCTTCTCTTGCGAATGTAGATCAACCCCAATCAAGGCTTTCTGTGTCTTATCCTGAAGCCTGACATAAATGATGCTAGGATTATATGTTAGACTGAAAGCGAAATATTAAAATGTATCGCAATTGAATTGTTGAGTTGATCGCTCCAACCGATATTTGATGATCTATCAATATGACAATCTAGTGAGCTATCAGCAAAACTATCTATATACTATGAGCTCTAAACATATACCAGAGGTAGGGCGGCATGACTGAGCAAGAATCATTCTGGGAGAACGAGAGCTTTGTGGTGGTCACAGATAGGACAAAGCCGGCCATGAAGTGGACAATCGAGGAGCTGGAGAAGAAAAGGAAAGAGGATCTACATCGTCGATTTGTCAGACGATCCTGAAAAAGGAAGCGTATCACGATTTTCCGATCTATCCCCTGAAATAGATTGTGCAGTAATTGGTCTGACAAAAAAGGATCCTGCACATGCAGTTGAAGAGCTAAAGACAATCGGCATCAAGAATTTCTGGATACACTGGAGAACGGAGACTGATGGGACCAAGAAGATGAGTCAGGATGCGGTGGTGCATTACATAGCCGGCAGATGCCCCATGATGTACCTGGCCGATAAGGGATTCAATATGCATTCCATACATAGAGCAGTGGCGAAGATATTAGGCAAATATTAGGAAGTAATAGGCATACCATAAGGGGATACAGGTGAGAATATAAGGTAAAATTCATAGGTAATAACCAGGAGAAAACCCAGGAACGATATAATATAAATTAAATAAATAGATATATTCTAATAGGGCTTGATGGCAAAATATATATAACTTTAGCGAGGACCTCTAAAGCATGTCGTGGCTCTTAATTCGCAATTTTAGTCGAGAGCACGGACGCGATGCGTCCTTAGATGCATCCATGATTAAACCCGGCCTATAAGGCCCAATCCGATGGCTCGGATTGGGTATTGAATGCCGAATGTGCGCTATGTTGATTGTTCGAGCATAGATGTTATTCATTCTCTGAAAGCATCGATGAACGGGATCAATCTCTTGATTCAAAACAAAGACATTGCGCTGCAATATAGCATTCAGAATAGAAGTTTTGAGGCAATGCCAGATCAGATCCAATAAGACCGGATCTTTCAAGCTGAATCCATCAGCAAGGATTCATCATATCTGATCAGCATAAGCAGATTAATTAAGTGATAAGTATAAAAAACATAGAAAGAAATGGCCGGATGAAGCCCTTCTGGTCTGCAAACTCGAGAGACTCCATCAGGTTGATTGCTCTAAATAGCGCCTATGCATTAAAGCATTTTGGCGCTCCAAGGCAAACACCGCGGCCAACTCTTTCAAGGAGTTGGAAAATGAGAAGGAATATCCTGTATACGACAGAGGATTGCACGCAAAGTAAGCGTTTGGTGTGCCTCTTAAAAGAGGCTAATTTGAGTTTTGAAGAAGCAGACATGAGAAGCAAAGAATCACTGCTGCAGCTCAAATCCATGGGCATCTCTGCTCCTGATTCTCCCCTGCTGGTTATGGATGATAATCCATTGAGGTTCTTGAGCTCAAACGACATCAATTCAATGGCAGACAAGAATTTGCTGGCATTGGTCCGGTAAGAGGACGATTATTGAGATGGGGAATGTCAGGGAAAGATTGTGTTAGATGTTATAAATAATATAGTATATCTGGAGAATTATTGAGAATGGTGTTGCCGAGATGTCCTATGTGCGGTTCCATGTGGATAGCACATAATGAAAATAATCCAAAACCAGAATGCGAGACTTGCGGTCAGAAATTAAGGAAGAGAGAGAATGGAAAGGGTTACGAGGTTGCTTGAAATGAGATCAAATAAAATGAACGCCAATTCGGATATAGATGAGTTCGATAGATCAACCAGATATAGATATGCGCTTTCATACACAGAAAGGAGGATGTTCTGAAATGGAGCCAGATGGTTACTATTTCTTCTCAGAAAAGCAAAAAAAGATCAGAGAGATGGTTGACCCATCGCCCACATTCTTTGCCAGGATAGGAGGCAAGGTGGTGGAATGCACAGAGAGAAGCTCATCACCAAAACCCTCCGGCCCCTTCGACGACTACAAATCTTATGGCAGAGGCATCTATATCGGTGAAAAGCCAGAATGAAATGGAGGGACTCATCCACTCAGAGCCTGAGGCCAAGGGTTGATCTGATTCCGGATCCACCGATTCACCATGGTGGCCGATAAAGGCGAACTGAAATATATGCATAAGTAATTTTGGGGGTGGACTGGAACTGCCTGCAAAGCCCTCTTTTATTTTTTTCTTTCAAGATCAATCTCATGAATCCGCCAGCAGATTATTCGCTCAGATATCTGAGCAATCAGCGTCCAATGCCTACCTATCCAAGCTTCCCTAAAGAGCCATCACCCATTAATCCGATTGCCTGCCTCATTCATCTCAAACGACATGATTAATACTAACATCAAAGCATACCCAAATCAGGAAATATCGAAATGGTGGATCTCTATGGCGATTAGTACCAGGCTATTTGGAAGGACTGGCCCATCCGTCACCCGCGTGGGCCTGGGAGGAGAAGGAGTGCTCCGCACCTACGGCCGGGGAAGGGATGCGCTGCAGGTTATTGAGGAGGCCGCAACCAGGGGCATTAGCTACTTTGATTCTGCCAAGGCCTATGCCGGCAGCCAGGGATATTACGGCAGTTTCTATAGGAGCCATCAGGAGAACCGATCCACCATATTTCAGACCAGCAAGTCAGCCGCCCGCGAATATCATGAAGCCCGGGCCGATCTGTTTGAGACTCTGGAGGTTATGGGATTGAAGAGCCTGGACCTGTGGCAGATCCATGACCTCCGCACCAGAAGGGAGAAGGAGGAGATCGAATCCTCCAATGGCGCCCTAAAGGCCTTCATCGAGGCAAGGGATTCGGGCCTGACGAAGTATATCGGTGTTACCGGTCACCACGATCCAGAGGTACTCCTGGCGGCGATAGAGAGCTGGCCTTTGGATGCCGTCCTCCTTCCCGTCAATCCGGCAGAGGCGATAATCGGCGGATTCATGGACAGGGTCATTACTGCTGCCCTGGATAAAGGAATAGCCGTGATAGGAATGAAGGTATTGGGGGCACGAAACTACATCGCACCAAATCTGGGGATCACACCAGAGCTATTGATCCGGTTCGCCCTCTCTCGGGATATCACCACCGCCATTGTGGGATGCTCCAGCCCGGAAGAAGTGCAGCAACTGGCCAGGTTGGGCGAGGACGGCCGACCCCTGGACCCGTTGGAGGAAGCAAGGCTGATGGATCTCTTCCGCCCACATGCTAAGAGTCTCGCCTACTACCGGGGCAGAATATGAGCCGCTCTGTCTTAAACGATGGTCAACTGCTCAGCACTCAGCCCCTCAATACTTCTGAATGCATATCCCTATTCTCAATAGCTTTATGAATTTCAAGAAGGCAGAATGTAAACGAGGTAATACTATGAGAACGATGTCATTGAAATTGATATTATTGGCACTGATCGTTGCCCTGGCAACTCCCCTGGCCCAATCAGCCGAGGGCGAAACCGCTCCGGCTATAGGCCAGCTTTATCCGGTTGACTGGCTAGAGGGAGCATACGTTACTCCCATTGATCGGGCTTCGTTGATGGACCCGGGGATTGCGGGCATGGTTCGCTGGCTGGATTCTCCTGTTCCATCCTACCCTTGGTACAGCTCCGACCTGACCTTCTCCAGACAGATGGCGCCATCATCTACATTCGCTCCATACAGGGAGTATTATTATACTCAGGCCATTCCCATGGACGGCGAGATCGTAAGCAATCCCGTTAAGTTCAATGTTACACAATCTCCACCATCTTATCTCTATTATGGAAACGGCCAGGGACTGGCTTATGCTCAGTATCTGTCCATCACCGCTCCTCAGGCCAATGACCTCTGGATCCGGGGCAGGCAAAACTGGACTCAGTATCTGGTAAGCCCAGTAGGAACGACTCTTGATCTAGTCGGCCGCGTACCCCTGGGAGGAACAGGCGGATTTTTCGAGAGCATCACAAATGGAACGAACGCCCAGAGGTCCAGGATCTACCAGTTCCATCAAGGCTATAACAGCATGAAGTACCGGGCGGATGAGATGGGAAGACATATGCTCTATTTTGTGGTGGATAACCAGCCGAGCAACGTTATAATAATCGATGTATTCGCCCAGGCCCCATCGGCTCAGCCCCCAATCTATCCCACAGAAGCAGGGCAGTCAGAGCAGTCTGCACCATCACCATCAACATTGCAACCTTCTGCTGCACCTTCCTCTGGCGATACACCGGTATCGATCCTTTATCCCGGCAAATCCGCCTTCCAGGTCTACGTCGATGGAGCGCTCGTGGGCGTAGGACAGAATGGCGTATTCAACCTGAGCGTCCAGGGCGGCGTGAATCATGTGATAAGCATCTGGGACGGCTTCTGGATGTATGAGAACGATATACTCTTCCCGGCCGGTGTGCCCAAAGAGATCCATGTGGAGGGGGTTTAGGCCAGGACCGTTTTGCAGATATCGTCCAGGATAATTCACCTCGCCTGGTCGGGGTTAATTCAGGCCTGGCAGCCCATCGGCCGGGCTGAACCCTGGCCGGTGCCCCACGATTTACGATCAATTTCCGCTAGTGTGCGGGAATGATCGGGCTGCATCGCTGTCTGGCAGGCGGGCATTCTGGGGTGCTCTCGCATGGGCGCGCGTGGCCGCGTGGGCTTGTCGCATGGAGGGCCGGGAGGCCGGTCGGGCGTGCGGTTGGGGGCTTGCCTATTTGATGGGCAGCTTTTCAAGGGGGGCTGGATTTTGGGAAGCAATGGCGGGTCAGCTTTTATTACTAGCTGAAAATTATAACCGAACAACTACCGATCACACCACAGAGCCACAGAGCGCACGGAGGACGCACAGAGATTCTTGGGCGAAGTTTCGGGGCTGTCGTCTCCAGATTTGCAATTATTGCGAATTGTAGGCTACTTGCACAGCAGCTCATCAGCTGTGCTGCATCCTCGCCGGAGTCCAAGGTCGCGCTCCCCAGTGCTTCGCTCGTGGCAGGGCCAACGGGTATCATGGCAGTTTACAGTGCGATGGATCAATTTAAATATGAATCAGATCATTTAGATTTCTGTTGGCTAATGCGCAAAAATGCATCTATTGGAAGGAGGAGTCGCTCATTCCCGAAGAGATACCAGAGCAGTACTACAGTTTAGATGATAACCAGATGCCTTACGGCGGAGCAACAGACATCCACGGCAAGATACTCTGGAAGGTCTCCAAAGAAGAGCATGACCAGATGATGTTTCGCATAAAGAAGGCATTTGGAAAAGAGTAATGGCTATGCGGCGAGCAGCCATTGATGCGGATATTTTCTTCTTTTCCATCAGCCATAAGAGCGAAAGCCTAACCAAGCGGGATATAAATCCGTACGATATTAAAAAATTTTTATTCCATCTTAGCAGTCATCCTGATATCTCGCTATGTGTTCCCATATCCGTCCTTGGAGAAGTAGTCATCATATGCGTTGAAGGTGAGTGGAAAGGCCGGGAGGACAAGCATAATCGTGAAGAGCTTCACGAGCTTATCGATATCTGGAGCGGCCTGAGAATTTCATTTCTTCACCCTAATGAAGCAGTTGCTACTACCTGCTACAATCTGTATAACCACAGCAAGTATAAAGATTCAAGAATCAAACCAGCTGATTTGGTGCATTTGGGATACGCTCTGGCTTACGACGTGGACTTTTTCATAACCACCGACAGAATTCTAAGGGGCTATAGCATCCCGAAAGAGTTCAAGACCAAAGTTCTGCATCCGCATGAAGCTCAGGCCATTTTAAAATAACGGAGCCGACGGCTTCTCATTCAGTTGGCTCGTCCTCTAGACATGGCCCTAATGGCGGAGTTGATGTTGCAGGCGTTCGTGCGTGCTCTCGCATGGGCGCGCGTGGCCGCGTGGGCTTGCCGCCTGGGGGCCGGTTGGGGGTAGTGTCCCGAAATTGCTGT
>NZ_DAIK01000102.1:0-5181 GCF_002496085.1 Methanosaeta sp. UBA458
TCCTTCTGATAATTCCCTTAAGTCTATGCCTGTTCCTCTGCAAAGAGGGGCAACTGGTTGAGGGAAAGCTGAGAGGATCATGGCTGGGAATATCTGCAGGCGGTGACTTGAGAAGCAAGGAGACCCAGCTTCTGGGAAGGCTCTGGATATCGTGGCATAACATCAGACTGCTATATAGAGAGACTTCCGCTCCATCAGCCCTCGATCTTATTGCATCGATAACCGGGGGTGAAAAGGAAAAAGATGAGGAAAAAGAGATTAAGAAAGTTAAAAAAGGCAGCGCAGGAATAGCGAAAAGAGGATCACCAGACAAGAGAAAGTATAAAGAAGGGCAAGATGAAAGCCATCCTGGCTCGGATGAAAAGGGCGGAGAATTGGAGGTTATTGAAGAGGGCGATGCCGATGGAATAAGCGTTCGCCGGATCAGGTCTGTGCTGGCAGCCATGCCCGCCTTTATCGATCTTATTCGGGATCTCTTCAGATCATTCCACTTCAAGACCATCCGCTGCCACCTGAAGTTAGGGCTTGATGATCCTTCCGAGACTGCCATATTGACTGGAAGGCTCTGGTCTATAGCAGCTTTTCTCAGTTATCTTGGAGCGGATATCCAGATCGAGCCATTCTTTGAAGAAGAGCGATTGGAGGGAGAGCTTCTGGCAGAGGCCAGAATGCGTCCCATCCATATCCCAGCAGCGATTATCTCCGCCCTGCGGGAAAAGGAGATGAGATCGCTGATAAAGGATGCTATCGGCTGGGGGCGTTAGATGAATAAAAACACTAAAAATAAATGGATCCCCAAGATGCAGACGCATATACTGGCAGGAGCAGAGATCAGGGCAGGATCCAGAGTGCTCTATCCCATCATCAAGATCCTGGTCATCGCCGCTGGAGATCGGCTGCTGGGATTCAGATTAAGCCCGATTGCATTGCTGATTGTGGAGCCCGGAATGCGATATGCGATCTCCATGGAAGGAAAACAATTGGCCTTGGATGAGGTCTACAAGCTGGCTCCATCTCTGAGAGATCTTGACCTCAAAACGGCTGATCAGCGCATCCATAGGATATGCGAATCCTCCTGGGGAATAAACGCATCCGGATGATAGGGCACAATACGAGGGGTATAATCCTCAGCATGCCTGTTCGCTGGAACATCAGCGCAGTAAACGAACCCATTGACTGAACCGGTAAGCGTCCCTCTCTGATCCATAAGGATCCTCGCCGGCTTCATCTGCTCTCCCCGGCTGGATTGGGGCAGAGGATCGGCATAAAGCTCCACCTGAATATCATCTGGATAGACATCGCCTAAATATACCTCTATCTGAAAGTGCCACCGATCCTCCTCGTCCCTGGTCACCTTCTGATGGCCAAAATGAACGCCTCTCCAGCATTGGTTGATCCGCTTCTGCCAACCCACCAGCTCCTTCGCCAGCTTTGCACCCTCTTTTGCCCTCTTTCTATAGGCGTCAGCCGCTGGCTGGTAGACTTTCTCTACATACTCTTTCATCATCCGGTTGCCGCTATAGCGCGGGGTTAGCTCAGTCATGCTGGCCTTGATCTTTGCCACCCAGGATGATGGCACTCCCTGATCGTCCCGCTGGTAGAAGAGCGGTATTACCTCCTCCTCCAGCAGACGGTAAAGGTTCCGGGCATCTAAATCATCTCTTTCCGGCCCAAAGCCTGCAGGGGGCTCAATCTCATCTCCCTCATCTCCCAACAGCCAGCCCACCCGTGGTTCATAGGCCTCATCCCACCATCCGTCGAGAGTGGAGAGGTTCAGCCCGCCATTGGCCAGAACCTTCATGCCGCTCGTCCCGCAGGCCTCATTGGGACGGAGTGGAGTGTTAATCCATAAATCCACTCCCGCCTGCAGATGCTGGGCCAGATCGATATCGTAATCCTCGAGAAATATCACCCGGTCCGTTACATCCGGCCGGTCGGCGAAGTTGGCCATCTGCTTGACCATCTCCTTCCCAGCGACATCTGCAGGATGAGCCTTTGCAGCCATCAAGAGCTGAACCGGCCTATCATGATTGGTCAGAATACTGACCAGCTTCTCCTCGTCCCTGAGGAGAAGATTTGTGCGCTTGTAGGCGGTTGCCCTTCTGGCAAAGCCTATGGTGAGGGTATTGGGGTCCAAGACGTGCCTGGCGGTCTCTATCTCCTCAGACGAGGCTCCATGCTCCTGCATCTGCCGGGCGTGACGCCTGCGAGCATAATCGATTAGGTCTTTTCTGGCAAGAGCTCTGAAGTTCCAGATATCCTGGTCGCTCTGCCTGGCGATCTTTCCTGCCTCGTAATCGATGCTGTCCAGACCGCATCCCGTCGGACAGCTCAAAGACCATAATCTCTGGGCCACAGGAGAATCCCAGGTAGGAATATGAACCCCATTGGTAATGTAATCAATAGGCACCTCATTCTCCGGCCAGCGGGGATAGCGGGACTGAAAGATCCTCTTGCTCACCTGGGCATGAAGCCGGCTCACTCCGTTAACAAAGCAGCTCCCGCTAAGAGCGAGAAGAGCGATGTTAAAGGGGCTACTGTCATCCTTTTCGGTCTTCAATCCCATTATGACCAGATCATTCGGAAAGAGGCCTTGAGCGTCTGTATAATGCTTTGCATATTTTTTCAAAAGATCTCTATCGAATCGATCGAAACCCGCCTCCACCGGGGTATGAGTGGTGAATACATTTCCCGCCCGGGTGGCCCAGAGAGCCTCCAGGAATGAGCAGCCTTCCTCATGCATGAAGCTATAGGCCCTGGCCAGGACTACAAATGCAGCATGGCCCTCGTTCATATGGCAGACAATAGGCTTTATTCCCATCTTTTTTATAGCCAGCCAGCCGCCCACGCCCAAGATGATCTCCTGGATGAGGCGCAGCTCCTGTCCGGGAGCATAAAGGCTGGCGGTGATCGCCCTATCCCATGGGCTGTTTAGAGGATCGTTGGAGTCCAGGAGAAAGAGGTTCACCCGGCCCACCTGAGCCCTCCAAACCCTTAAGTACAGATGCCTCCCCGGAAGGCTGATCTTGATTCTGAGCCTGCCTCCCTCCTCGTCCTGGACCGGCTCTATGGGAAGGCTGTTTGGATCGTTATAAGGAAAGGCCTCGATCTGAGATCCGTCCTGGGCCAAAACCTGACGGAAGTATCCCTGCTGGTAGAGGAGGCCTACTCCGACCAGTGGGACTCCCAGGTCGCTGGCCGTCTTCAGGTGGTCTCCAGCCAGGATTCCCAGGCCTCCAGAGTAGATGGGAAGGGCCTCAGAAAGGCCGAATTCCATACTGAAGTAGGCCACAGAGTCCAGATTGAAATGCTCCTCGCACCATCCTGGCTGTGCCAGAAATTTCGTGTTTCTCTCCTGCCAATCTCTTATCTCCGTTCTCAGAGCATCGTCTTGTGCCAGCTCGTTTAGTCGGCTTTTTGAGATGTTTTGCAGGATGAGATAGGGATTTTTGGTCTTCTCCCAGGCCTCGGGATCCAGCAGCTCCCAGACCCTGTCTGTCGTCAACCGAACTGTCCAGCGCAAATCTAAGGCCAGATCAGCAAGACCTTCCAGTCCTGAGGGCAATTGCAGGTCCGTATGGCTTTTCATTTATCCGCCTCGATCAATTTCCATAGCAGGGCTTTCTGGAGCGCTTAAGTAACTTGTGTTCCTTTGCATTATTTTAAAAAGGCTCCTCGCTAAATACATATCCATCATTATAGGTCTTTCCATGTTTACAGAGTATATTCAGGCAGCCTTGGAGAAAGTGCAGTATAAGTTCATAGATAATGGCGATGAGCCATATTTTGCAGATGTCCCAGAACTTGATGGTGTGTGGGCCACAGGTCATACCGTTGAGGATGCACGCAGAAATTTCATTGAGGCTCTGGAAGAGTGGATCGCAGCTCGCCTGCAATGGGGCCTGCTCATTCCACCAATAGGCGGCGAGACCATCGAGGTCTCTAAGGAGCCGGTTCAGGTTGTTTAGGCTCGGTATTCACAAATTCAGCGTTCTAGCCTACGGCGACAGGGGCAGCCCGCGCCAATCCATCCCATCACAAAAGCAGCGGCTGCATCTGATGCGTAAGCCTTCCAGGCATCTCACTCTTTTCTTTTTTTGCCTTTATTCTTCCTTTGGATTCCGGTAGGAGAAGGCAGCATGCAGGGTAATGCCGTCCCTTTACTTGTGAGGATTGAGATTTCGATATTCTATCACCAGACTTCTTGATCTACTCCTTTCTTTTCCTCTTAATCTCTTCGAGGATCTCATCAAGGCTCTGGTCCAGCCATCCCGCCCTCTCCTTCGTATAGTCGCCGCTCCCTAGATCAAAGCTCTGCAAGAACCTGGCCATATCCACAGGCCCCAGGGCTTCAGCTAGAGCATCTATCCCCAGCTTCCTGATCTCATTGATGCTTCTGACATCTACTTTAGAGGACATCTAACAACCACCTTGCAGGGTTCATGACTATGACTTTGATGTCCGCGCTCATCCTAATCGCTGCCCTCAAGATCTCATCATCCGTGGTCAGCATAACATCCGCTGATCTCTCCGCACAGGCCAGATGCAAAGCATCCATGGGCTTTAGCCCTTGCATCTCGATCTCCCGAGCTCTGGAGACGATAGACTCATCCACAATGGTCTTTTCTCTTGATATCGAGGCAATTTGTTCCACTTTCCTTCGCCTCTCGGCATCTGGTATTCTGGAGATTTCGTAATCTATGGCTTCGCTGCCTATGAGAGTCCACTCCAAGAGGCACCTCTTTAAGATGGCCAGGACTGCTTCTGATTCCATCCTGATTCTCTCTTCGGTTTGGTCATCAAAAGGCCGGTTGATGCAGCAGACGTCCAGGTAGATTTTCATGAGTGTCTTGGCCGTATTTGATATCTTTTTTGTAGTTGATTGGTTTGCCCATCTATTAAATCTTTGGACAAATTTGCTCATCGAGATTGGAAAGAAGTGATCTCTGTTAGTCGATTTCCAGAATCATGTCAGGATTAAAGGTTAGTATAGATAAATGCGATCTCCTTTTCAGTGGGCGCCGCGAGTCGGCCCGCGGGCCTCCCGCGCTAATGCCCTGGCCCCCTCAACGCCGGGGAGGCTTGGATACAATTGGGCAGGCCGTTGAGGATTTGAGAGGTGGGACACAATTGTTCTCCGGATGTAGAATGAAAAGGCAATATGAGATTTGTCCAGGAAGC
>NZ_DAIK01000102.1:5234-18001 GCF_002496085.1 Methanosaeta sp. UBA458
AAGCCCAGAGAAGGAGAATCTGCATGAATAAAATACTGAACTTTCCGATCGATTACGAAGACAATCACAAACCCGTGATTTAGCCGATGGCGAACGGGGCAGCCTGTCCCAATCCATCCCATTATGAAGGCAGCGGCCACATCTGATATCCCCCGGATCATCATGAATCTTGTGGGAATTCCCTGGCTTCCGGCCCTGCTCTATGGCCGCGGCCGCTCCAGCTCCTTCCATCTCCACCGCAATTATCCTGGGCGCACTGCAGCATTCATGGCCAGGGAAAGCCCCCTCGCAGAAACCCAACAAATCATTTTATATATTTAGAAACACTAATAGAAAAATATGGCTCGGAATGAGCGACATGTGGTAAAGAATTCCCGAAACGGATGGGATATCAAGAAGCCCCATGCATGGAGGCCTTGTGGTCACGCTCAGACCAAGGCCGAGGCGATCAGGCTGGCACGAGAGATATGCAGGAAAGAGAAGGCTGAGTGCATCATCCATAGTGAAGATGGAAAATTCGAGGTCTACGATAGCTATGGAAGGTGCCTGGACGCGTCAAGGTATATGAAGACAAGTCCATTTAAGGGATTTGTTAACTGGATGAGCAAGCTCTTTCAGTCAATAATGCACTCATCAAGGTTTCGGCAATAGCTTTCAGCAGTTTTTTGCCTTCCAGCATCCAGCTCGTGAAGCGTGGCATAGCCAGTGCCATCTTTACTACTGCATCTCTTTGCTTTCAGTCTCGCCAGTTGCCCTCTGAAGTGCTGCTTTGCCTGCTTTTTCATAGGCCTTGGGGAGCAATGCTGCCAAATTGACGCCTGCTATGTAAAAAGGGCTCGGCCCCAGTCTCTCCAAAACTGCCCCCTTTACATCAGGGGCTCTTGGATTGATCTCCAGCAGATCAAGCTCGCCACCTCCCCGCCAGTAGCAATCCAAACACTCCTCCAAGGGCTTGAATTGCTCCCTTGCGTCCTGGCTTGATCTCGAAATCCCATCTGCCTCCTCAACAGCCTCAGCGGAACGCATCTTGCGCATCGCTTCCATGATCTGCTCTTTGCTCCGCCCTCGAAGCTTGAAGATCAGGAAAGGATCGCAGTCAAACTGCTCTGCCAGAAGATAGTAGACCGCAGCTATATGCTTGCAGGGATTAGACCAGTCCGGGCAGGAGCAATCTGTCTTCAAGTCCCTGCCCTTGCTGGGAAAGAGGGATAGACCTGACTCGGAGAAGGCCTCTTCGATGTTCTGCGGCATCTCCCCGCCCAGCAGCCGGGCTGCAAATACTGCTTTTGAGGCCATAGTCGAGGCAGCCTTATCCCACTC
The DNA here is from genome assembly GCF_002496085.1 of Methanosaeta sp. UBA458. Taxonomy (NCBI): domain Archaea; kingdom Methanobacteriati; phylum Methanobacteriota; class Methanomicrobia; order Methanotrichales; family Methanotrichaceae; genus Methanothrix; species Methanosaeta sp. UBA458. Next base: position 6,555 of record NZ_DAIK01000102.1, read on the forward strand.
AGCATCCGACAGTGGCTTCAGCTTTATCACCACATCATAAGGCTCCGATCCGGTTCCCTGCACCCTGGCCCTCACTATGCCGGGATTGACATCTATGGATATAACCTGCCCTTTTCGAGCATAGCTTTTTCCTCGAGTGAGCCTGGCTCCCAGATTGAAGGATTCAAGGGTCTTGACCCAGCGCTTGGACCACCATGTTTCTCCTATGCATCCTCGTTTGCTCTTGGCTTTTAGCCCGTTCTCGACCTTCTTGGGCTTGGCTGGTTCATAGTAGCTCCAGTAGGGGCTCATTTTCTATCGCTCCGATCGCTGCTATCGCTCCCATTGCTCACTGCCTCCTGCCTCAGAACAAGCAGCTCTCTCAAGCTATCATCAGACAGCTCAGTCAGCCAGGCTTCGCCTGTCCCTATCACCGATTCTGCCAGCGCTTTCTTCTGTTCTATCATCTGGTCTATTCTCTCCTCAAGCGTTCCAGCACAGACGAACTTATGCACAAAGACGTTCTTCTTCTGGCCGATGCGGAAGGCGCGGTCAGTAGCCTGATTCTCCACCGCAGGATTCCACCAGCGATCGAAGTGGAATACATGGTTGGCAGCAGTCAGATTAAGGCCGAAGCCTCCGGCCTTTAGTGATAGTATGAATATTGGAGAGCTTCCCTGCTGGAACCTTTGGATCATCTCCTCTCTCTGCTTCCGGCTGGTCTTGCCGTGCAGGAAGAGGACTTCAACCCCGAGCTTTTCCTGCAGCTGATGTCTGAGCATCGCCCCCATGCCGGCGAACTGAGTGAATATCAAGGCCCTGTCACCAACAGAAATGGCCTCGTCGAGCATCTCCTCCAGACGGGACAGCTTTCCGGAGCGGCCCTCCAGCGGGCTTCCGTCCTGCAGGAAGAGCGCCGGGTGGTTGCAGATCTGCTTGAGCTTGGTCAGTGCAGCCAGAATCTGACCTCTGCGCTTCATGCCTTCAGAAGACTCGATCCTGGATAACATATCCTCCACCACCGCAGCATAAAGGCTCGCCTGCTCCGGCGTCAAATTATAGCCCACCTTCATCTCCGTCTTTTCTGGGAGGTCCTTTATCACTGTGGTGTCGGTTTTTAGCCGGCGCAGGACAAAGGGCTGGATGAGAGATCGCAGGGCCTCGGAATGAGCTCTATTATTGTATCTTTCTATGGGCAGCACGAAATCCCTGCGGAAGGATTCGAATGAGCCCAGATAGCCGGGATTGAGGAAATCCATGATCGACCATAGCTCAGAGAGCCTGTTCTCCACGGGCGTTCCTGTCAGAGCGATCTTTTGGGTGGCTTTCAGGCGCTTTATGGACTGGGTCTGCCGGGCAGACTGGTTCTTGATGCTCTGCGCCTCGTCCAAGACTATGTGACCCCAGGATACGGCATTAAGCTCTTCTTCATCCCTCTGGGCAAGAGAGTAGGTGGTGATAACCACATCTGCCTTTTCCGCCGCCTTCTCGAAGTCCTGGCCGGAGAGACGGCCCAGGCCGTGATGCATGAGGACCTTCAGCCCGGGGGCAAAGCGCTCGATCTCCCGCTCCCAGTTGCCGGCAACAGACATAGGACAGATGAGAAGAGTGGGGCCGGGGCCCTTCATAGTCTCTCTCTCATGCAGAAGAAATGCAATCAACTCTATCGTTTTTCCCAGACCCATATCATCCGCCAGACAGGCTCCCAGGCCGAGCCGGTTCAGGTACATGAGCCAGGATACGCCCCGTAGCTGATAGGGCCGCAGAGTGCCCTGGAAATCTAGGGGGGAAGAGAGTTGCTCCATATGGCCGCTGGGGTCAGAAAGAGCGGAAAGCATCTCTTTGATCTTGCCCTCGGCCTCAAAGCCATGCACGGGAAGGGTGGTTTTCGCTTCAGGCAAAGGATGGCCGGCTGGATTCAAGCCCAGATGCAGAGCCTCAGCCAGGGTCATCTCGTGGTTCCTGTTCTTATGGAAAAAATCAATGGCCGCCTCGATATCCTGAGGCCTCAGCTCCATCCACTCTCCCCTTATTTGAATAAGAGGGATCTTGAGGTGAGAGAGCTGTGCGAACTCCTCTCGAGAGATAACATAGTCGCCTAAAGATAGCTGCCAGTCGTATTCCACAACCGAGTTCAGGCCGAAGAAAGCAGAACCAGCATTGCCCTCTTTTCTGGGTGCGTCCCTCAGCTGCAGCTTCACACCCAGGCGTGTGCCGGGTCGCTGCCACCAGGCGGGCAGCATTACTCCGAAGCCATTCTGCTCTAAAAGAGGAGCCGATTGGCGCAGGAATGAATAAGCTTCTGTGGTTTCCATCTCCAGTTCTGCAGGCCTGGCAGTCTCCAGGCTCTTTTCCAGCTGGGGAAAGAGTCGCGCTGCTCTGCCCAGGTCAGCGAGAAGCTGCTCTTGCGGATTCTTTATGCTCTTTTTCAAGAGGGTGAGAGCATCCGACTTTGTCCTCCATACCTCTCCCGCCGGGACCATCAGGCTGCGGTCGTCTTTTGCCTGGAGGAAGAAGCTCAATCTCCAGGTCTCCTCTTCCGCCGGGGCTTGCAGCCGGAAGCAGGTGCGAAATGGTACAGACACCGCTTTTGGCTCGAGTTCACTGATCCAGGAGTTCATCTTCTTGGCGAAGGCGGCGACCTCCTCAGTCGAGGCTTCAAGCGTTGGGTCCTTTGAGGTAAGAGACAGCAAGAACTGCTGGGGCAGAGGAATCACTCGCGGTCTGCGCCCTCTCTTGGGTGGGAGGAGTGTAAGCTGTTCCAGGCTGCCGCGCACCAGAGAGTCAGCCATTCCATCCACGAAGCTTCTCGCCAGATCTTTTGGAGAGGATTTATCTGTGGGGAACAATCTGAGAGCCTGGCAGCTTGGTGGCATGGCTTTTGAGAAGCGATCAAGCCGTTCCAGATCGGTCTCATCCATCACCGCCTTCCATAGAGAGTATCTTTCTCTGACCGCAGGCACAAACTGCTCTTTTGCCACCAGCTCCAGGGAATAGAGGGCGAGCCTGGACCAAAACCGCATTGAATCAGCATAAACAACTCCCTTGAGCGGATGTATGGGAAGATCCAGAAGAAATTTGGCTGCCAGGTCAGGCGCAAGGGCTAGAACATCAACAGCGCATTCGATCAGCCCAGCAGGCTTTTGTGAGATATAATCCTCTCTCAATAGCCAGGGCGAGGGAAGAGGTCCATTTTTGCCGGAAGGAATCCTGAGAATCAGTGCTCGAGTCTTGGCGCCATTCAGATGAAATGCCCTGGAAATTTGCGTTTTCAGCTCCTTTCCCGGCAAGGAGAATGGATGAGCTGGAATCCCTTCGCTGCTAACTGAATAGCCCTGATTGACCAGAGGTAGAGCTGAGGATTCAGCCCAGATATAAAATGCCTCGGTATCCCAGAGAGAGTGCAAGACGTACATGCTTTAAGTCCTTTGGCTCAATCGGGCTTAGGTTATATTGTTATTTAAAAGCTTAGCCAGCGCAGCACGGCGACTATCAAGACTGCCACGGCAGCAATGACGATTATCGGCCTGATGCCTATAAGCTCCGGTATTGTGCCCTCTGGAAGGGGGCCCCATTTCAGCACCGACCGGTTCAGGACAGGATAGAGGCGGGCGAACATCCCCGCTCCAATAATGATGCCAACCATCCCCACCAGGGCATCAATCGCTCCTGACCCAAATGCAGCAGCAGCGGTTCCTGGACAGTAGCCCAGAATAGCAAACCCCGCCCCGAATATCAGCCCGCCTATAACGGTAGATCCGATCGATCCGGGTTTGATGTGCAGACGGACAAGCCCCGCAGACCTCATGATATGGATCCCTATCATCCCCACCAGAATGGCTGTGAGCATAACCCTGACCACTGTGAAGTCGGTGAGCTGGAGCTGGCCAACTATCACCCCATAGTCGGTCAGCCCTCCCTTTTGGAGGAGGAATCCGAAGATAACGCCGAATAAGAAACCGAGGGCGACCTGTGCCCTTCCATTTGACCTGATCGTCTCAAAAGGCATCTTTATCACCCCTCATTTGATCCCCAATCCAAAGATCAGTGCGGCGACTGCAATCCCTGAGACAAAAAAGCATACCACCGCAATCCAGCTTACCAGCGATAGCTGAAGAGTGCCGGATATGCCATGACCGGAGGTGCAGCCATCAGCCCAACGGGCCCCCAGGCCGATCAGAATCCCCCCGATCAGAGCTATGGCGAACCGGAATAGCGCATCAGCTCCGAAGGCCTCAGCGAATATCGGGGGCACAATCAGAACCGCAAGACGGCCAGAGAGGAATGATGACAGAAGCGATCCAATTATCATGCCGAAGACGATCATCCACTGCCAATCAATTTTGGGCTTGATCTTCTGGTAGTAGGACATCTGGTCCGCATTTTCCCGGTTAATCGCCGATTCGATCATACCGGCAGACTTGGCAAACGCCGTCGAGGCACCCAGGGGGCGATCGGAGAGAAGGAAGGCGATCCAGGAGAGGACCCCTATCCCCGCTCCCACAACATACGGCGACCATGAATCCATCGTTATCCAATCGATCATAAGAGATCAGTCGTTAAGGGCGCAGATACCCAGCTTCTGGTACGCGGTGAATCCGCCCGCCATATTAAAGACGTTATTAAATCCGTTCATCTTCAGGATGGATGCCGCAATGCTCGCCCTCTGTCCTCCTCTGCACATCACAATGTACTTCCTATCCCTGGATAGCTCTTTATGTCTGGTTCTGAGGTCGTGCCAGGGGATCTGAATCGATCCGATGACGCAATCGTCAGTCTTCTCCTCCGCTGACCGGACATCGATGATAACCGCCTTTTCCGATGCAACCAGATCATTTGCCATATTGGGGGTTATTATTGGAACAGTATCTACTGGCATAGCGTTCACTCCCCAGGCCAGCATGCCCCTTTCGAGGAACGCTTCCACGCTATCCAGACCTACCCGGCGCAGCTGCATAGCAGCCTCGTCCACCTGTTCATTCCCTTCAACCACCAGGAAGATGTCCTTTTTCGGGGGTATGACCCAGCCTGCCTGGGTGGCGAAGCTGCCGGCAAGATCGATATGCCAGGATCCAGGTATATGCAGGCCGGAGAATGCCGGATAGCTTCGTACGTCCAAGATCGCCGCCTTTTCGGATTTTATGCTATTGGAAAAGGCCTTCGGATCCAAAGGTTTAGGAGTTTTGAGGCTCCTCATGAGATTGGGCCCCACCCTGTTGATCTCTGAGCAGCGAGCGAAATGGTCCGGGGCAGCTGGCATATCCGAGGTGAGGGAATGTATGAACTCCTGGCGATCGGATATCTGCAGGGCATAGTTGTATTTTCTTTCAAAGCCAATGGTGCTGCTCCTCTTTGCGCTTATCGCCCGTCCGCAGAGCGATCCCATGCTATGAGCAGGATAGACCTCGCAGTGGTCCGGAAGCTTAAGGATCTTCTCGTGCAGGCTATCATAGAGGGATGATGCAAGCTCCTCTGCTCTGCCCGGAAAGAGGTCCGGCCTGCCAACGTCTCCTACAAAGAGAGTGTCACCGCAAAAGAGGGATACAGGGTCATCTGCCCTGCTGGTGTCAGCAGCTATGTAGGAGATGTGCTCTGGGGTGTGGCCTGGGGTCTCGATCACCGAGAATATGATATCCTCCAGCTTTATCCTGTCCCCTTCTTTTAGGGGTTCATGGGGAAAAGCGCAGTTCGCAGATGCTGGAGCATAAATCCTGGCTCCAGTCGCTTCTTCCAGATCGAGGTGGCCGGAGATGAAATCAGCATGCAGGTGCGTCTCCAGGATATGAGTTATCTTAAGACCCATCTTCTTGGCAGAATCCAGATAGGGACGGATGTTTCGTTCTGGGTCGATGACTGCACAGATGTTATTCCCGGCTACCATGTAGGAGCTATGGGCGATGCCGGGGACGAAAAATTGATGGATGATCATCATTCTCACCTCTTATCAGATTAACAAATAGATGAATGTTGTTTCAATGCATATGAAAAGAACGGTCATAACGCCTCCCGCCTTGAGGTAATCCCTGATGGTATATCCACCGGGATCCATCAGCAGAGCGTTCACCTGATGGGTGGGAAGGATAAAGGAGTTCTGAGATGAGACTGCCACCAGCAGAGCCAGAGCCCTGGGATCCGCCCCTATGCCTGCGCTCAAAAGTAGCACCAGAGGAACTAAGAGGACTGTTGCCGCCACATTGGATATGATCAAAGAGAGAGCGGTTGTGAGGATGGCTAGGGAGAGCATGACTGCAATTGGGTGGGCGCCAGCCAGAAGATCGACAAAAGAGCTGGCGATGAGCCTGGAAGCTCCAGTGTTCTCCATCGCTATTCCGAAGGGAATCAGGCCGCCTATGAGAATTACGCTCTTCCAGTCTATGGCGTGATAAGCCTCGTCCGGAGTGAGAATCTCCGCCAGAATCATGGCCACAGCTCCAGTGAGAAGAGCGATGGAGATCGGCATTCCTGTAAAGGTAAGGGCCAGGGAAGCAATGAATATCATGACGGCCAAAGGCCCCTTCTTATAGCGAATCTCCTCTCCTTCGGGATGAGTGAGCAGCAGAAGATCCTGGTGGCTGGCAAGAAGCCTCAGGGTGTCCCATGATCCAAAGGCGATGATGGTATCGCCGGCTGCAAGAGGGGTATCGTAGAAATCCGATCTTGACTCCCTCATTTTGCTATAATGAACGATCGGTTCTATGGAGAACTTCTGGCGAAATCCGATCTCCCGCAGGGTTTTGTCTATGATCGAGGCCTTTGGCCGGACGATCAGCTCAGCCAGGCCAAATCCTCCGCTATCCAGGATGGACTTCAATCTGCTCCGGTTTTCAGTGGGCACACAGCCGGAAGCCGAAATAAAATCATTAAAATCCTCTTTGGATCCGAGGAAGGCCAGCTCCTGGCCGGACTCCAGGCGAGCATATCGGGAAGGGGCTACAGTCACCTCAGTATTCTTCCGGATGGCAAGCAGATTGAGGTCATATTTGATCTTGAATGATGCCTCTTCCCTTGTCTTTCCAGAGAGATTGGATGATCGGGGGAGAATGCAAGTCTTGATAGCGTAGTCGATGCCCCAGATCTCAGCCACTGTAAGCTGGCATTTCTTTTCCTTTTTATTCGGGAAGATGCGAGATCCAGCCAGGGCGAAGAGGGCGACCCCGGCTATGAGCAGAGGCAGTCCTACCGGAGTTACGGCAAACATGGAGAAGGGCTCCATCCCGTTCTGGCGCAAGAGATCATTGAGGACGATAAGAGGTCCAGAGCCGATCATTGTTACTGTGCCACCCAGGATGGCGGCAAAGCCCATGGGCATCATCAGGTGGGAAGTGGGGATTGAGGTCTGCTGACCTATCCTTCTTATCGCCGGCAGGAATAGGGCGGCTGCTCCGATATTTTGCATCACTGAGGAGAGCAAGCCCACGGTCATGGATACAGTAGAGATGATCCTTTTCTCATTCATCCCAGCATATTTGATAATAGTGCTGGCCAGGCGGGATGTTACCCCGGTTCTCTCGATTCCGTATCCCAGGATCATCACCGATGCCATTGCCACCACGGCATTTGAGGCGAAGCCTGATATCGCTTCCAATGGGCTGATAAGGCTCAGCCAGGCTAAAGCGAGGCAGGCCACTATGGCGACAAGATCGAGCCGTATACGGTTGCTTATAAAGAGGACGAGCATGGCTGCGATCACCATGCTGAGGAGAAGGATGCTATTATCCATAGGGAAGAGGATATTTGCAGCCAAAGAGGATAAAAAGGTTCTCTCCTTGTTGGCGGGATGATTGCGTGAAATGCTAGACAAAAAAATGAAAAATAAACAAAAAAATGAAAAAAATGCTCAGATCGTCAGATCAAATGGTAAACCTGTATGCTGCACCACTTAAGAATGTCCCTGTCTCCCAATAGCTCTCGCCATCCTTGCTGATCACTATGGTATGCCACATATTCCCAGGCACATTAAATCTGTAAATGCCATCGGAAAGATCCTTTCCGAATCCCTCTGTGCCTATATATTCTCCATCAAGGTATACATCATAGCCTAAAAGCCAGCTTGACCTGAGGGTCACAGCAGCTGTCCCGCTGAGCGGCACTGGAACATATGAATTCCGATCTGTCCAGGTGCCGGAGCCCTGGCCGTAGACATATACGTAGATATAGTTGCTCCATCCATTGCAGTAATACTGGAGGATATGCCAGCCAGGAACATCTCCATTGAACCATTTCTTATTCCATCCGGCAGAGGAATAGCCCAGATATTTTACACTCAGCTCTCCATTGGGGTACCACTCATAGATCCATAATGGGCCGGAAGAGGAAATCTGCAGCCACATAGGCTGCCAGCCAAATAACCTGCAAGCTCCTGTCGTCTGAGGAACATAGCTCAAATAGAGCTCATTTCTTGCTATCACTCCACCTGGGACTGCGGCGCTGATACTGGATGGATAAGTGGACTTTTCGCTTGATGTCGCTCTTCTCTGCTGGCCGGAAGAGAATCCAGTTGCAGAAGTGTCAGCCCTATCGATGCCTGCTTTAGCGAAGTCGGTCGGAGCAAAGTCAGTTGCGGCGATCAGTGAGTCTTCAGCCTCGGCAGAACGGGGCGCCTCTTTATAGTCCACTATAGATGATTCTGGAGGTATATCCAGCCCCAGGATGTCCGGGCTGCTGGGAGCAACAGGAACAGGAGCGCCAGAAGGAGCCGCGGTCTGGTAGATTGTGCTCTCCTTGGAGCTGGAGCCTGTCTCAGTTAATTCGAATCCATCGAACTCGGAGTATTGATTCAGGCTTCCATCGACATAATACTGACCCTCTGAGATATATGGTACCATCGCAGACGGACTGTCCGTATAAGCCTGGTCAAAGCCCTGCTGGCCATGGGCAGATATCGCCATGAATATGACAAAAATGCTCAACATTGCTAGAAAAATGGTTTTCTTCATCCACTTCACCTCGATTTTAATATGATATTACACTCCCCTTTGATTCTTGATCTCCATCGACTATCCCGATGGATAATATTTCGATCGCTCTCATGATGTAAAAAAGTATGTTTTGTATGAACCTTATGAAGATCCTTTAAAGGTCCATCACCAGTTGTCAGGGAAACATGGCCACCAGCTCATAGACCCCGGAATCGCGCCTCTTGCTGACTGCAAAACCCATTTTTTTAAATAGATGAAATACGGGATCATTTCCTGCCAGGACCTCAGCGGTAAATCCGAGGAGCCCCTGCCTTTTCGCGAGGTATGTCAGATATGCCAAGAGCTCGCCTCCTATTCCATGGTTCTGGCAGTCATCCCTTACTACCAAAGCCACATCTGCGGTGAACATATCGCTGTTAATGCCATACTGGCCCAGGCCGCAGATGGACTCGATGCCATCCTCTTCTACAGTTGCCACCAGAACCATCTTCTGGAAGTAATCCACCGCAGCAAACTTCTGAAGCTCCTGGTGGGGAATATCTCTCCGGGCGGAGATGAACCTCTGGTACATGCTCTCGTCGGACAGGGAGTAGAAGAAGTCTTTGAGAAGGGGCTCATCGCTGATCTTCACCGGCCGCAACAGGATTCCGAGACCCGTCCTGGTGGTCTTCCATGCCTCCAGCTCTTCCGGATACTCTCCCTGCACTCCGGGAATGAAGGCCTGGTCCGGATAGATCAGATGCATCCTCTTAGCCTCCTCAATCAACCAGAGGCGGAATAAGGGATGAGCGATGGCGATTAGGGCCATGGCCCTCTCTCGGATGCTCTTTCCATGTAGATAGGCGATGCCGTATTCAGTTACCACATAATGAATATCTCCCCGAGTCAATGTTACCCCTGCCCCCTCCCCAAGGAATGGAACTATTCGGGAGACTCTTCCCCCTTCCAGGGAGGCCTCATTATCTGAGGAATCAGCACTGGTGACTAGAGCGGTAGAGGGCAGAGCGAGGACGGTCTTTCCTCCTGGTGCAATAGCCGTGCCCCTCATGAAATCGGCCTGGCCGCCAATACCGCTATAGAAGCTATGGCCCAAAGACTCTGCTGTGGCCTGGCCGGTGAGATCGATCTCCAGGGCGCTGTTGATAGCTATCATCTTGCTATTCTGGGCGATGATCAGGGGGTTGTTGGTGTAGTCGATGGTCCTGAACTCTATGCTATCGTTATTTCGCAGAAAATCATATGTCGAGCGGTGGCCCATGCAGAAGGTGGCGATGGTCTTTCCAGGATTGATGCTTTTATTGCTGTTGTCCACCACCCCATCCCTTATGAGCCCGGCTATGCCATCGCTCAGTAGCTCAGAATGCACCCCTAGATGCTTTTTCTTCTTCAGGCTGGAGACGATGGCATTGGGAATGCTGCCGTATCCCACCTGGATGGTCGAGCCGTCTTCCACTATTCTAGCCACATATTTTCCTATTCTCTGGGCGATCTCGCCAGGGACGTCCTCTATGTACTCCAGAAGGGGCTCATCCCAGGGGATCAGATAGTCCACGTCGTCCATCCGGATCCAGCCATCGCCATTAATGGCGGGCATATGAGAGTTGGGCTGGGCGATGACTATTCCCGCTTTCTCCACCGCCGTGCGGACGATATCGACGCTCACTCCCAGGTTCAATCTGCCATCCTTGTCCGGCAGGGTGGTCTGGATGAGGGCCACATCCAGCGGTATTCTCTCCGATCGGATCAGCTGGGGAAGATTGGAGAGGAATATGGGGGTATAATCAGCTTCGCCCCGATTGACGGCGTTTCTAGTATGGTCGCCGATGAAAAAGGAGTTGAGCCGAAAGTTGCTCTGGAACTTCTCGTCCGTGTATGGTGCCACCCCAAGGGTGACTATGTTTATGAGCTCAGCGTCAAGAAAGGCTTTGGGTCGCTCTTTGACGAATTCAAGAAGCGATCTGACCAGATGCTGGGGCTCCCCGCAACCTGTTCCCACGAATATCCTGTTGCCGGGGCGAATTTCCTGGAAGATGAAGCGCTCCAGATCTCTGAACTTGCCCGGCCACTTTTCCTTGATATCATGCCAGAAGGCTTCCCTATCATATGATTCTGAATTGAGTGATTCCTGCATTTCGAGCTCCTTGGTATTGATTATTATATCTGGTGACTACTCCCCTGCCTAGAAGACCGGGGCTTCTACGGATTTGATGCCGACAGATTGTAGTCCCAATCTGAGTATGTTGATTGCAGCATTCCAGTCTCGATCCATTGAAAGACCGCATTGAGGGCAATTGTGGACTCGATCTGAAAGCGTCTTTCCGACTAGGATACCACACCTAGAACACATCTTTGACGTATTTCTTGGATCTACCAGTACTACCATCGAACCGGCACTTGCAGCCTTGTACGAGGTCAGAGTCACAAGCATATTCCAAGCCACGTCTGAGATGGATTTTGCCAGGCAATGGTTTTTGAGCATATTTTGAATACTAAGATCTTCAAAGGCAATCAAGCCGAACCTGTTAACTAGATATCGACTAACCTTATGGG